>JASFWR010000216.1:0-6448 GCA_050049155.1 Planctomycetota bacterium
GGCGCGGAACCGACCGCCGGCCTCGAGGGAGACGCGCGCGGTCTCCGCGCCGAGGTCCAGCTGCACCTCGGCGCCGGCCTCGCCCCCCTCGACCGTCCCCTCGAGGACGAGCCCGGACATGTTCTCCACGATCCCGAGGACCGGCACGTCCACCTGCCGGAACATCGAAATCGCCTTGGTGACGTCGTAGGCCGCCACGGCCTGGGGCGTGGTGACGAGGACGGCGCCCGAGAGGGGCACGACCTGCGCCAGGGAGAGCTGGGCGTCGCCCGTCCCCGGGGGCATGTCCACCAGCAGGTAGTCGAGCTCCCCCCAGACGACGTCGGTCAGCATTTGCTGGATGAAGCTGTGCACCATCGGGCCGCGCCAGATGACGGGCTGTTCGTCCGGGATCAGGTAGCCGATGGACATGGTCTTCACCCCGCGCCGCTCCTTGGGCACGAGCTTGGTCTTGCCGTCCACCTGGGCCTGATCGGGCTGGCCGCCTAGGCCCATCATCATGGGCACGTCCGGTCCGTGCACGTCGCAGTCGAGGAGCCCGACCCGGGCGCCCGTCTGCGCCAGGGCGCAGGCCAGGTTCACGGTGACCGTGCTCTTGCCGACGCCGCCCTTGCCGGAGGAGACGGCCACGATGTGCCGCACGTCCTTGGCCGCGTCACGGGGAGGGCCGTCGGGCCCCTTCACCTCGGCGGTCATCTCGATCTCCACCGCGGTCACCCCGGCGAGCGCCTCGACGAGGCCGCGGGCCTGGTCGCGCATCTGGTCCTTCACCGGGCAGGCCGGAGTGGTCAGGTTGATGACGACGTCGACCGCGCCCTCGGCGCTGACCTCGCAGCGGGTGACGAAGCCGAGCTCGACGATGTCCTTGCCTAGGTCGGGGTCGATGACGCCGCGGAGGGCGTCGAGGACGGCGTCGCGGGAGGGGGCGGGGTTGGACACGGGGTGCTGGGGCGTGGGGGGAGCTGGCGGCCGGGGCCTGCGGAGACGCCTCGGGGAGGGGCTCCTGAGTGGGGGACCTGCGAGGACGCCCCTGGATGACGACCGCGGGGGACGTCCGTGGAGGGGCGCGACCCTCCTGGCCGCGTTCGAGGCGCACCAGCCTAGGCCCACCGTCGGGAATCTCAACGCGCCATCCGCCGCGCCCCGTGGATCAGGCCGCGGAGCGCCCCACCGGCCGGCCGGACCGGGCTATCGTGCGGCCCGAGCCGCCCCATGAGCCAGCACCCCAGCGCCCAGCCCGACGCCCCGCCCGAGGCCCTGTCCGGGGCCCCGCCCGGGGCTCGCCCCGCCGTGTGCCTTCTCTCCGGGGGCATGGACTCCGCCGTCGTCCTCGCCGAGGCGCGGGCCATGGGCTTCGCCGCCCACGCGCTCTCCTTCCGCTACGGGCAGCGGCACGCGTGCGAGCTGGAGGCCGCGGCCCGGGTCGCGGCCGCGGGCGGCGCCGCGGAGCACCGCACGGTGACGGTGGACCTCTCGGCCCTCGGGGGGTCGTCCCTCACGGACGACCTCGAGGTGCCGAAGGACCGGGAGCACGGGGAGATCGGCCAGGGGGTCCCGAGCACCTACGTGCCCGCCCGCAACACCGTGTTCCTCTCCGTCGCCCTCGGGTGGGCCGAGGTGCTCGGCGCGACCGACCTCTTCGTGGGCGTCAACGCCGTGGACTACTCCGGCTACCCGGACTGTCGCCCCGAGTTCCTCGCGGCCTTCGAGACCCTCGCGACCCTCGCCACCGCCGCGGGCGCGGAGGAGGGCCAGCGGTTCGCGGTCCACGCGCCGCTGATGGAGCTCTCCAAGGCGGGGATCGTCCGCCGCGCGGCCGAGCTCGACGTCGACCTCGGCCTGACCCACACCTGCTACGACCCCGTCCCGTCCCCCGGCGGGCGGTCGCTGGCCTGCGGGCGCTGCGACGCCTGCCAGCTGCGCCTGGCGGGCTTCGCCGAGGCCGGCGTCCCCGACCCCGTCCCCTACGCCTGACCCCTGAACCGTGGACGACGCCAGCAGCGAACCCGGCCCCGTGCCGACCCAAGGGCCGACCCAAGGGTCGACCCCGGGGCCGATCCCGGACGCGGTGCCCCCGGACGACCCCCGGCTCTCCGCCCTCGCGTCCCTGATCGCCATCGTGGACCGGCTGCGGGACCCCGGCGGCTGCCCCTGGGACCTCGAGCAGACCGAGGCGTCCATGGCGCCCTACGCGATCGAGGAGGCCCACGAGCTGGCCGAGGCCATCGCTGACTCGGGGGCCAGCGCGGTGGCGGCCGAGGCGGGGGACTGCCTCACGGTCCTGCTGCTCATCTGCCGGATCGCGGAGCAGGGCGGGCGGTACGACCTCGGGACCGCGGCGCGCGCGGCCTCGGAGAAGCTGGTCCGCCGGCACCCGCACGTCTTCGGCACGGCCGACGCCGGGTCGGCGGGGGAGGTGCTGGAGTCGTGGGAGGAGATCAAGCGGCAGGAGCGCGAGCACGCGTCCGAGGACACCAGCGCCCTCGCCGGGGTGCCCCGGGGCCTGTCCGCGCTGCACCGGGCGAGCCGCGTGTGCCAGAAGGCGGTGGCCGCGGGCTTCCACTGGGAGGACGCTCGCGGGGCCCTCGGGAAGGTCGAGGAGGAGCTCGCCGAGCTCATCGAGGTGCTCCCGGAGGAGGCGCTCCGGAGCAGCGCGCGGCCGAGCCTCCCCGCCAACACGCGCGCGCGCGTCGAGCACGAGCTCGGCGACCTGCTGATGGCGACGGCGTTCCTGGGGGGCTACCTGCAGCTGGACCCCGAGGCCCTCTGCAAGGCCGCGCTGCAGCGCTTCGAGGCCCGCTTCCGGAACATGGAGGGGCAGTTCGACGGGCCCCTCGGCGAGCGCACGCTGCAGGAGATGATGGCGGCCTGGGTTCGAGCCAAGGGAGAGCTCGACGGGGCGGCCGCCACGGACGAGGCGGGGGCGGCGGGCGCAGCGCCTCCCGCAGCTCCTTCCGACGGGGCTGGACCCACCGCCGCGCCGGGGGCAGGGTAGGCGCGAGCCGACCCGCGCCGGGCCGCCCGATCCGTCCCCTCCCTCCTCTCCCGGCGCCGGCGGAGCCGCCCATGCAGCGATTCCTCCCCCGAGCCCTCCGCGTGCCCGCGGCGGCCCTCCTCGCCCTCGTCGCCGGCTGCCAGATGCTGTCGATCGAGGCGCCGCCCGCCCGCAACGTGTTCCACAGCGACTGGGCCGGGGTCACGGACCGGGTCTGGGTGGGCCCCGGGCACTGGGCCAACCGGCTCCAGGACTGGCGGGTGGAGGACGGCGGGCTCGTGTGCGTCGAGGCCCGGCCCAGGTTCGGGTTCCGGACGCTGCACCTCCTGACCCACTGGCTCGAGCCGGCGGAGGAGGGGTCGTTCCGCTCGACCGTGCGCATCGACGCGGCGGAGGGCGCGGGCGGCGATCGAGCCGGCAGCGCGGCGGGCCTGCTGATGGGGGCCGGCGGGGCCCACGTGGACCACCGGCTCACCTCGCAGGTGCACGGCAGCCCGGCGGAGGACGGCGGCCACCTGCTGCTGGTGGGCGCCGACGGGCGGCTCGTCGCGCTCGACTTCGAGCGCCCCGTGGACGGCGGCGGGCTCTGGTCCATGAAGACGGACCACGCCCTCGGGGACCTGCGGCCCGCGGAGGGCGCCCGCGTCCTGGGGGAGGGCTTCGGCGCCGGCGGGCCGCGCCCGGTGGAGCTGGAGGTGATCGGGGCGACGTTCGACGGCAACCGCACCGTGACGGCGGCCGTCCGGGACGTCGGGTCCGGGGCGGTGCTGTCCACGGCGACCTGGGACCCGGCGCCGGCCGGGCTGTTCGACGGCGCCGTCGCGCTGGTCTCCCACCGCGGGCCGGCCGGGTCGGCGCGCGGGTACCGCTTCGAGGACTGGACCCTGGCGGGGGAGCTGGTGGCGGCGGACGCGGGCCGGAGCTTCGGGCCCATCGCCTTCGTGCACTACGCCGTGGACGAGGCTGGAGGGCCCGAGGACGCGCGGCTGGAGCTGACCGCCCAGTCGGTGCCCCTCGGCGCCGAGGACACCCTGGTGGCGAGCCTCGAGCTGGCGGACGGGGAGGGCGAGTTCGCGCAGGCGGCGACCGCCTCCTTCACCCGGGGGAGCGCGACCTTCCACTTCACGGTCGACGGGATCGACGCCCGCCGGGACACGCCGTTCCGGGTTCGCTACGTGCCGCGCCGGATCGACGCCGCGGGCGCGGCGGTGCTCGACCCCGCGGCGACCACCGTGTACGAGGGGGTCGTCGCGGCGCGGCCGGCGTCGGAGGAGATGACCATCGCGGTGGTGAACTGCCAGAAGTCGTTCACCGGGGACCTGCGCTGGAACGAGGGGGGCCTGTGGTTCCCGCACGCCTCCGTCGCCCGCCACGTCGCGGCGCAGGAGCCGCACCTGCTCTACTTCGCGGGCGACCAGATCTACGAGGGTGACCTCACTCCGGCGATCACCCGCCCGATCGAGGACGCGCTGCTCGACTACCTCCACAAGTGGTACCGGCACGGCTGGTCCTTCGGGGAGCTCACCCGCCGCCTGCCGTCGGTGGTCGTGCCCGACGACCACGACGTGTACCACGGCAACGTGTGGGGGAACGCCGGCGTGCGCGAGCCGGACCCCGGGGGGCTGACCGTCCAGGATCGCGGGGGCTACAAGATGCCCCCGGCCTTCGTGAACGCGGTGCACCGGACCCAGGTCGAGCACCTGCCCGCGCCCCACGGCCCGGCCGCCCTGGAGAACGGCATCACCACCTACCACACGACCCTGGAGTGGGGAGGCGGGAGCTTCGCGATCCTCGCGGACCGCATGTTCAAGTCGCCGCCCGCCGTGGTGGTCACCGAGGGGAAGGTCCGCAACGGCTGGTACCAGAACCCCGACTTCGACCCGGTCACGGGCGCGGACGTCGAGGGCGCGGTGCTCCTGGGGGAGGCGCAGCTCTCCATGCTCGATGACTGGGGGGCGGCCTGGCCCGCCGACGCCTGGTTCAAGGCCTGCCTCTCGCAGACGCCGTTCGCCAACGTCGCGACCATCCCCGCCGCGGCGACCTCGGGCAACGTGATCCCGTCCCTGAAGGTCCCGCAGCCCGGTGAGTACGTGGTGGGGGACAAGCGCGCCGCCGACATGGACTCGAACGGGTGGCCCCAGTCGGGGCGCCAGGCGGCGGTCCGGCGCCTCCGCGCGGCGGGGGCGTTCCACCTCACCGGCGACCAGCACCTGGGGTCGACCCTCCGCTACGGGGTGGACGAGTTCGACGACGCGGGGTTCGTCCTCTCCTCACCGGCGGTGGCCAACACCTGGCCGCGGCGGTGGTTCCCGGACCCGGCGCGGCGCGACGGCGACGCCGTGGGCCCCGGCGCCCCGGACTACACCGGCCGCTACCTCGACGGGTTCGGCAACCGGATGACCGTGCTCGCCGTGGCGAACCCGCGGTCCACGGGCCTGGAGCCAACTCGCCTCAACGACCGCGCCCCCGGGTACGGCGTGGTGCGCGTCGACCGCGCCCGCGGTGAGGTCCAGCTGGAGGCGTGGCCTCGCCACGCCGACCCCGCCGCCGGGGGGGCTCCCTACGAGGGGTGGCCCGTGCGCTTCGGCCTCGAGGACGCCGACGGCCGGTCCCCGGCGGGGCGGCTGCCGCTCGTGCGCTTCCCGGGCCCCACGGTGGTGCAGGTGGTCCGTGAGGGCGAGGACGGCGGGGAGGTGCTCTACACCCGCCTCACGGACCGGGAGGCGCTGCGCCTCCCCGTGTTCGACGCCGACGCGAGCTACACCGTGCGCGCCTCGCGCCCGGGGCGGAAGGGGGGGGACCCCTGGGCCTGGTCCAGGACCCTGCTGCGGGTCGTGCCCGCGGGGGATCCGTCGGAACTCGAGGTCACCCTCCCGCCCCCGGCCGGAGGCCGGTGAGCCCCGGGCGTCGGGCGACCCAGAACTTCCGCGAAGGGCTGGACAGGTCCGCCCCAGTCGCTATCCTCCGCGCCACACCAGCGGGGATGTAGCTCAATTGGTTAGAGTGCCGGCCTGTCACGCCGGAGGTTGCGGGTTCAAGTCCCGTCATCCTCGCCACCCCCCGCTCTCCGCCCCGGAGGTCGTCCGCGACCCGGGGCGGCGTTCGTTCCGGGGGGACGGTCGCGCCGAGTTCACCTTCGCGCTGGATCCACCTCGGGCGCGCGCCCGCGATCCCCGGCCCCGCTCGCCGGTCGACCGGCCCTGCTCCCGGTCCGTCGTCGGGCCCGACCAGGGCCGCGGGGAGACCGCTCAGGACCCGATGGGTTGCTCCATCGCTCCGCACCCTCGCACCCCCCGGGTCCGAGACCGTATCGTCCGGGGATGGACGAGCGCATCGAAGACCTGCCCCCTCCGACGCTCGTGGAGTCGGCGGCGGAATTCGAGCGGCTGCTCGAGGCCGCGGAGGCCGACGCCGCGATCGCGGTGGACACCGAGGCGGACTCGTTCTTCAGCT
>JASFWR010000217.1:0-6441 GCA_050049155.1 Planctomycetota bacterium
GCCCGAAGAGGCCCGGTCGTCGGCGCACCCTCCGGCGGCCGCTCCCGCGCGGGCTGCTGGCGCGGACGTCCATCGAGAGGTCCTCGCCGACCACCAGCTGGAGCCCGTGGCGCCGGACGCCGGGGCGGCCCCTCCCGATCGGCGCGTGGGCTCCGGCGGCCTCGACAACACGCTGACGGCCACCATCCGCCGCTGGGCCCGACCGACCACGCCCCAGGAGCTCGAGGCCCGTGGGGTGAAGCGGCTGCGGAGCGTGAGCATGTCCCGCATCGCGGCCCTCATCGAGAAGGCGATCAACCGCGAGCTCATCGCGCGGACCCTCGAAGGGGACTCCGACGACGCGCTCTCCCTCTCGTCCGACGCGCGGGCCGGGTTCCTGGAGCTCGCCCGCAGCGAGATGTCGGGGCGCGTGGACGCCGAGTCGGAGTCCAGCGCCTTCGCCAACCTCGACCGGCTCCGCGCCGAGCTCGACGCCCGGCGCGCGGAGCTGGAGGAGCGCGAGCGGCGGCGCGGCGGGGTGGACCCCGGGGACGCCGAGGCGGCGGTCCTGGAGCGCCGCCTGCGCGAGGTCTTCGCGTCGCGGCCGGGCGGCCGGGACCTCGAGCTGGAGCGCGAGGTCATCGGCGCCGTGCACGAGGAGGTGGACCGGATGCGGGCCCGGGCCCGCGAGGTGCGCCTCGCCGAGGAGCGCCGGGAGACCCGGCAGCTCGAGCGGCGTATCGCCAAGCTCTCGGGGCTGCTGGAGCAGACGGAGGAGGAGCTGCGCAGGACGCGCGCCCGCCGCGCGCAGGACCCGGGCGTGGCCTCCATGTTCGACGAGGTCCAGGGCCTCGACGGGGGCGACGATCGCTTCGAGCAGAAGCTCGGCCTGATGAAGAGCATCTTCGAGGCCAACCTCGAGCTGCAGCACTGAGTTACCGCACTGAGTTACCGCACCGGGCCGGAGCGTCGGGTCGAGGCGCTGAGGCTCAGCGCGTGACGGCACGGGCCGCCGCTCGGCCCTCCCGCGACGGGCCGCGGGCTGCGCTCAGCGGTGGAACAGGGGGAGCGTGTCGTCCGGCAGGGCCAGGAAGAGCACGTTGCAGGCCGTGGCGTACGCGGAGCCGTAGCGGTTGACGAACCTCAGCCCGCTGCTGCCGACCCGCACGTCCTGCCACTCGCCCGACGGCGCCTGCGCGGCGCACAGGGCGCGCATCGTCGGCTCGGCCCACCGGCGGTAGTGGCTCGTGTCCCTGTGGTGCCAGAGCGCCTGGCTCAGGTAGAAGCGCTCGTAGTAGGGGAAGGGGTCCGGCGCCTTGGCCCCGTCCTCCTCGCGCTCCAGCAGCTTGCGCCAGATGAAGTCGTAGCCCTCGTCGATGCGCGGCCCGTCGTAGGTCCCGCTGGCCTGCAGGGTGACCAGCCCCGCAGCGGTGAGCGCGATGGAAGTCTGCGGGTCGTCGAGCCCGTACTTGAAGCCGCCGAGCGTCTGCCGCGCGCGCTTGCGGGCCGCCTCGGGGTCGTCCTCGGCGGGGTCCGCCTGCCCCTCGTCGGGGAGCTCCATGACCTGCAGCCGGGTCACGTAGTCCACGGCCTCCGCGATGGCGCCGGGGTCGACCCGGATGCCCACGTCGTTGGCGGCGCGCATGGCCTGCACCATGGCGACCGTCACGGACCCCTCGTGCTGGATCGAGCGACCGGCCGAGTAGTACCAGCCCCCCTCGGCGCCCTGGGACCCGACGATGCGCTCGATGGCGAGGATGAGCGTCTCGCCGATGCGCTTGCCGAGCGGCGTGTTCGGGGACACGGTGTAGGCCTGGGCGAGGGCGAGGGTGGCGAGGCCGTGCCCGTGGGTGCGCGAGATGTTGTCGCCGCGGTCCTCGATGAACCCCGGGAACTCGTCCGCGGCGCGGTGGGTGCTGGCCAGCAGGTACTCCACCGCGCGCCGGACGTTCTCCTGGTGCTCGCCGCGGGTCAGGGTCGAGCCGCCGGACATCCACGCCAGGGCGGCGAGCGAGGTGACCGCCAGCGGCGCGCGCTGGCCGGGCTCGGCGTCGCCGACCTCGATGGACCCGTCCCGGGTGCTCTGGCGGGTGGCGAGCCAGGCGAGCCCGCGCTCGATGGAGGCGAGGCGCGCCACGTCGCCCTCCCTGGGGTAGGGGAGCAGGTCCTCGTCCTGGGGGAGCGGGACCACCCCCGTCGCCCCCGAGCTCCTGTCCCGGCCGCGGTCGTCCGCGCCCGCCGCCCCCGTCGCGAGGAGGGCGGCGAGGACCAGCGGGCCGAGGGTGCGCGGGCGTACGGGCATCAGCGGTGGGGGCCCTCGATCAGCGCCGGTTCCCGCGGTTGAGCCGCTTGTAGTACGAGTCGACCCAGTCCCGGTAGCGGGGCGGGACGTCCTCGCTCACGCCGTTCTGGAACACCTTCCGGAGGTGGACGGGGAGGTCGCCCCACTCCTCGTTCCCGCTCGCGCCGGAGGGGCCGCCGGTCTCGCCCTCCGCCGGCGGAGCGGACCGGCCGTCCTGACCGGCGTCCGACTCCTGGTTCCCGCGCGGTTGCTCGTTCCCCTGGGGCTCGCCCTGCTGCTCCTGCTGCCCCTCGCCGGGCTGGGGCGCGCGCTCGCCCTCCTGCTTCTGGCTCCCGGACGGGGTCTGTCCCTGCTGGGGCGTGCTCTGCCCCGAGGAGCTCTGGCTGCCGCTGCTGCCGCCGCTGCTGCTGGAGCTGCTCGAGCTGCTGCTGTTCTGCTGCTCGGCCATCTCGAGGATGCGCTGGATGTCGTCCAGGGTCGCCTCGCTCTGGCCGCGGGTCGCGCCGAGGAGCCGCGCCATACCGGAGGAGGCTCCCGCGGCGCCGCGCTCGGCCTCACGGATGAGGTCGTCGATCCCCGCGCTGCCGATCTCCTCGGCGCCGGACACGTCGCCGCTGCTGGCCTCGTAGAGCAGGTCGGTGACCCGCTGCAGGCGCTTCTCAACGCGCAGGAAGAGCTGCTCGATGTTCTCCGGCCCGCCCGGCCCGCCGTTCGGGGCGAACGGGTTCAGGCTCCGCAGGTCCGTCTCGTCCTCTTCGCCCTCCTGCGGCCCGGCGTCGACCGGGGCGGGGCGCCGGGGCGCGCTCGGGTCCTCCGCCTGCGGCGCGGCCCCCTCGGTCCCCTCCTGGGGCCGGGTCGTGCCCTCCTGCTCCTGGGGCGGAGGGGGCGCCCCGGTGGTCTCCTGGGCGGCCGCCGCGGAGATCGACAGGGCGCCGAGGGCGAGCGCGGCGGTCAGGGGGTGGTGTCGGTGGATCGGCTTCATGGGCGTCGTCCTCATCGGTCCTGTTCCTGGTCGTTCGTCGCGTCGCTCGGGCCCTCTCCCTGCCCGAAGCCGAGGCGCTGGCGCATGGTGGTGAAGAGCTCCAGGATGCGCTCGTGCTGGCTCGCGAGGCGGCCGATGTCCCGGAGGATGAGCGGGTCGAGCTCCTCGCCCGCCTCGATCTCCGGGTACAGCTCGTAGAGCTGGTCGACCCGCTGGAGGAGGTCCTCCTCGAGCTTGGCGAGCAGCTTCAGCTCGGCCACGTCGGGGACGAGCTGGTTGCCCTGCTGCTGCTGCTGATCCTGCTGCTGCTGGTCCTGCTCCTGGTTCTGCTCCTCCTCCGCGCGCCGCTCGAGCTCCTCCTCGAGGGCCTCGCGGAGCAGCTCCAGGCCGTCGGCGACGTCCTGCTGCAGCGCCTGGGTTCGGACCCCGGAGCGGTAGCCGCCGGCGTCGGAGAGGTCCTTGACCACCCGGCGGAGGTCGCGGGCCGCGCGGTCGAGGACCTCGGCGAACACCAGCGTGCCCTCGGCCCGGATGGCCTCCACCATGCCGTCGATGCGGCTGGCGAGGGCCTCCTCCTCACGGGAGATGTTCCGCAGCCGGATCTTCTCGCTCCGCGAGGGGCGGGCCTTGCGGTTCGCGTCGAGCTCGCGGGTCTCCTGCATCTGCACGCGGTGCAGCGCCTCGATCTCCACGACCTCCTCCTTGATCTGGAACAGCAGCTCCTCCTGGCGGAGGGAGTCGTACTGCTCCTCCTCCTCGGCGAGCTCGTCGAGGGCCTCCTCGATCTTCTGCTCCGTCTCCTCCTCCTTCCGCTCCGCCTCGTCGAGGTCGCCGCTGTCGAGGGCCTCCGAGGCCTCGGCCGCGCTCTCGGTGGCCTCGCTCATGGCCTCGTTGGAGCGGGACATCTCGTTCCGCTCCTCGTTCCGCTCCGCGAGGGCGAGCAGCTTCTCCTCGAGGGCGCGCTGCCGCTGCGCGAGCTCCTCGGCCCGGGCCCGCTGCTCCTCGTTCTGGGGCTGGGCCCCGCTCCGGGCCTCCCGCGCGGCGTCCTGCAGGGCGTCGACCGCCTCGCGCTGGGCCTCGGCCGCCTCCGAGCTCCCGCCGGGCTCCTCGAGTGCTTCACTCGCCTCGTCCATGGCCTCGCGGGCGCGGTCGATGGCCTCCTGAACCGCCTCGTCCGCCTCCTCGGTCATCCCGGCCTCCCGGGCCGCGTCCGCGATCCCGGCGACCTCCTCGGCGAGGTCCTCCTGGGCCTGCCGTGCCTCGGCAGCGGCGGCCTCACCGGCCTCCCCGCTGGCCTCCGCGAGCGCGGACTCCAGCGCCTCCCTCGCGGCTGCCAGCTCCTCCGCGGCCTGCTCGGCGGCCTGCTCGGCGGCCTGCTGCTGCTGGCTGGCGTCGGCGCTCGAAGGTTGCTGCGCCCCGGACTGCTGTTGGGATCCGGACTGCTGCTGCGACCCGGACTGTTGCGACCCGGACTGTTGGGATCCGGACTGTTGGGACCCTGATTGCTGGGCCCCTGATTGCTGGGACCCGGACTGCTGCGATCCCGATTGCTGGGCCCCTGACTGCTGCGACCCCGACTGCTGGGACCCGGACGGTTCGGATCCCGACGGCGGAGCTCCCCGCCGGCCCCCTTGCTGGGACGCGGCGGCGGCGGCCTCGCGGGCGGCGGCGGCTGCTTGCTCCATGGCGGCCCGGGCTCGCGCGAGGGCCTCGGCGGCGGCCTCCGCGCCGGGAACGGGCATCCGCTCGGCGCCGCTCTCCGCCGCGCGGCGGGTGGAGGCCTCGAGCTCGGCGGCGGCCTCGGCGGCGGCCTCCTGACGGGCCCGGGCCCGGTCCGCCCGGTCGGCGGCGCGGCCGAGCGCGCGGTCCAGGGCGGCGAGGGCCTCGGCGGTCGCGGAGCGCGCCTCGGCGGCGCGCTCGCCGGCCTCCGCGCCCTCGGCGCGGTCCTCGGCGTCCGCGCGGGCCGCGCTGGCGGCCTGGGCGCGCTCCACCGCGGCGGCGATCTCGTCGGCCGGCTCCCGGGCCGCGGCCCGCTCTCCCTCAGCCGCGGCCTCCGAGAGAGCGCCCGCGGTCTCCAGGGCTCGGGCCCGCGCCTCGTCCGCGGCCTCGCGGCGCGCGCGGGCCGCGTCGCGGGCGGCCTCCGCGCGCGCGGAGGTGGCCGCGGCCGCTCGCTCGCGGTCCCCCGGGTCCGCGCCGTCGGCGGCGCTGCGGGCCAGCGCCTGGGCGGACTCTCGCAGGCTCGCCGCGGCCTCCTTCAGCTCCTCGTCCCCGGTGAGCTCGCCTCGCCGCTCCAGGTCGTCCGCGGTCCGGTCCAGGGCGGCCGCGGCGGCGCGCGCTCCCTCCGGTGAGGGGGAGGTCGGCGCGGCCTCGCGGGCCGCGTCCTCCAGGGCCTCGGCGGCCCGGTCGAGATCGGCGGCTCGCGCCTCGTCGGCGCGCGCCGCGGCCAGGTCGGGGCGCATGGACTCCAGCATGGCGCGGTCGGTGGCGTTCGCCGCGCGCAGCTCGGCGGCGCGGGCGCGCTGCTCGGCCTCGAGGGCCCGGAGCTCGCTGAGGAGCCGCTCTGCGTCCAGCGTCCCGGACTCGCGGGCGCGCTCCTCGTTCTCCCGGAGGAGGTCCCGCTGCCGCTCGATCGCGTCCTCGAGCCGGTCGATGACCTCGCGCTGCTCCGGGGTCGTGGCCTCCTCGCGGAGGGCCTCGGTGTCCTCGCGGATGGAACGCTCCTCGTTCGCGATGGCGTCGAGCTCCTCGCGGATGGCGCGGATCGCCTCGAGGTCCTCCTCGATCGACTCCTGCCGGTCCCGCTCCGTGAGGATGTCGAGGAGGCGGGAGACCCGCCCGATGATGCGCTCCTGGCGCTCGAGCGCGGCGAGGACCCGGTTGCCCTCGAGGTCCTCGCTCGAGTTGTTCATGAGCTCCTCGATGGTCCGCCCGTCGGCGTCCGTCGGGCGCTCGTCGAGGAACTCCAGCGCCTGCCGCAGGAGCGCCGCCGCGCCCGGGCGGTTCTCGGCCTCGTACCGCGGGGCCAGCTTCACGATCTTCTCCCGCAGCCGCTTGATCTGGCGCTGGAGGCTGACCTGCTCGTCCGCCAGGGCCCGCCGGTCCCGGGAGCGGTCGTCCTGCGCGGTGGGGGAGGACGCGGCGAGGGGGGGCACTGCGGCGGCGGGCACTGCGGCGGCGG
>JASFWR010000017.1:0-18913 GCA_050049155.1 Planctomycetota bacterium
GCACGGCGTCCACGTCGTCGCGGCGCGCGAGCCGCCGGGCGACCAGGGGGAGCTCGAAGGCGCCGGGGACCCAGACCACGCGCAGCCCGTCCTCCTCCATGCCCGCGGCGCGCAGTTCCGCCTCCGCCGAGCGCAGCATGGCGCCGGTCAGGTCCTCGTGGAATCGGGAGATCGCGACGCCGATCCGGACGCCGGGGCGCTGGATCGTCTCGCGAGCAGCGCTCTTGGGATCGAGTGCCATCGTGAGGGGAGGGGGGAGGGGAGCGAAAGAGCCGGTGGGGTCGGGCCGAGAGTGTACGCGCCGGGCGCCGGGACCGCACCTCGCGGGGCGGCGCTCAGTCCCGTCTCGGGCCGGCGAGGGCCGGCCGCGGGGGCTCGCCGCCGGAGGCCGCGCGCCTCGCCGCGAAGGAGCGCCGGCCGAGCCAGCCCAGGGTCAGGGACAGGTCGTCGATCACCGTGTAGGCCAGGGGGACCACCCAGAGCGTGAAGAAGGTGCAGATGGCCAGGCCGCCCGCGACGCAGGTGGAGAGGGCGCGGTAGTCGATGCCCTGGGTCGGGGCCTCGCCGAGGGCCATGGGCATGAGCCCGACCACGGTGGTGAGAGCGGTCATCAGGATCGGCCGCACCCGGGCGGCGGCGCCCTCGACCACGGCCTCCTCGCGGGGCAGCCCGTCGTCGATCCGCAGCCGGTGGATCTTGTCGATGAGCACGATGCCGTTGTTCACGACGACGCCCACCAGGATGATGATCCCGATCCAGCCCACCGAGTCCATGGGCGTCCCGGACACGTAGAGGGTCCAGAAGGCGCCGAGGACGGCGAACGGGATCGTGGTGAGCACGCTCAGGGGCAGCAGCAGCGACTCGAAGAGGATCCCCATGAGGAGGAAGACGAGCACCACGGACAGGAGCATGGCGTTCTGCAGGTCCCGCATCTCCTGGAGGCCCTGGACCACCACGCTCGTGTCGCGGCCCAGCTCGTACCCGCGCGGGAGGTCCAGGCCGTCGAGGGCCGCGTAGCCCGCCCGCACCAGCTCGGACTGCCGCGTGGGGTCGGCCAGGCGCGCCGTGATGGACTCGCTGATCTGGCCGTTCTTGCGGGCGATGCGCGAGGGCGCCGGCTGGAAGCGCAGGTCCGTGAAGGTGGAGAGCGCCACCTCCCCCTGCTCGCCCCAGATGGAGAGGTCCCTGAGGGTGTCGAGGCCGGCGGAGACCGTGTCGTCGTACTCGATCAGCATCGGGACCTCTCGGTCCTCCTCCTGGAAGCGCGACAGCTGGGCGCCGCGGAGCGCCCACGAGACGTTCTGCAGGGCGGCCTGCGAGGTGACGCCGTACGAGTAGGCGGTGTCGCCGTCCAGCTCGAGCATGAGCTGGTCCGGGGCGTCCTCGCTGGTGACCGAGACGTCCTCCAGGCCCGGCACGCCCTCGAGCACGGCGATGGCCTCGACCGCGAGCTCCTGCAGGCGGTCGGGGTCCGGGCCCCGCAGCTCGAAGCTCACGAACTGCTTGGAGGAGTCGCTCACCTCCGCCTTGTCGCGGAAGTACACCCGGTGCCCGGCCTCCTGGGGGAGCTCCTTGCGGATGCGGGCCCGGTACAGGTCGAGCTGCTTCGGCGCGATCCGCTCCGGCCAGCGCATCTCCACCTCGCCGCCCCCGGGGTCGAAGCGGGCGATCACGTTGCGGAAGCCGAACTCGTCCTTGTACCGCTCCACGAAGCGCTCGTAGCGCCCGATCTCCTCGCTCGCCTCGGAGAGGGTGAAGTTGTCCTCCAGGTCGACCCAGAAGGACAGCCGGCTCGTGTCCTCGTCCTCGCCGAAGGTGGTCACCGCGGTGTTGCCCCAGGGCACGACGATGGAGGCCACGGCCGCGAGGGAGAGGAGGCTCGCCTGCCAGCGGTGGGCGAGGGTCCAGGTGAGCAGCGAGCGGTTCACCGCCTGGGCCCAGGCGACGGCGGAGGAGCCCTCGGGGACGAAGGTCCTGGGGCGCGCGGGCGGGCGCTGGCCGCGTCGGCGCAGGCCCGGGGCGAGGACCACGAGGAAGAGCACCAGCAGGCCGGCGGCGGCGGCGGCGGGGACGGCCGCGCCGAGGAGCACGCCGCTGGTCTGGGCGGGCACCTCGAGGGCCTGGAGCCGCCGGCCCGCCGTGACCGCGCCTGCGGCCCCGGCGACCCGCAGGTAGGCGAGGTAGGCCGCGCCCGCGGCCAGGGGCCACCGGAGCGGGCTGGCCGCCAGGGCGAGGACGCCTCGCTCGGCGGCGTGGAGCCCCCGCAGCGCGCCGTACCACAGCGCCCGCAGGGCGCCGATCAGGAGCGCCGCCGCGCGGACGGGGAGGGCGGCGACGGGGGCGAGGAGCGACCCGGCGCGCTCGGCCCACGCCGGCCGGTCCCCGAGGGTCCGGGCCGACACCGTCGGGATGAACACGAGGGCGATGAGCAGGCTGAAGACCAGGGAGGCGCACAGGGGGACGCCCATGGCCTGGAGCATGATGCTCACCTGCTGCTGGCCCATGAAGATGAGCGGCAGGAAGACCACCACGGAGGTCATGGTGGCGAGGGCCACGGCGAGCCCCACGTCCCGGGCCCCGAGGACGGCGGCGGCGCGCTGCGGCCGGCCCAGGTCCCGCTGGCGGGCGATGCTCTCGATGACCACGACGGCGTTGTCCACGAGCATGCCGATGCCGAGGGTCAGCCCGGTCATGGTGAGCACGTTGAAGGACCCCCCGCGCGCCGCCTCGAAGGCGATGGCCAGGAGCGCGGACACCGGGATGCACAGGGCCACGCAGAGGGTCATCCGCGCGCGCCGCAGGAACATGAACAGCACGAGGACCGCCAGGCCGCCGCCCTGCACGGCCGTGCTCTCGAGGCGCTCGATGGAGCTCTCGATGAAGTCCGCCTGGTTGAAGAAGACCGTCGTCGAGATCCGGCCCGCGACCCGCGGGTCCCCCTGGATCTCCTCGAGCTTGGACTGCAGCGCCCGGCCGACCTCGACCACGTTGGCGTTGCCCTCCTTCTGCACCATCCCGTAGTAGGCGTAGCCGCCGTCGATCCGGGTGATCTGGTCCCGCACCGAGTTGACCCGCTCCACGGTGGCGATGTCCTTGATGCGCAGCCCCTCACGGACGGGGTACTCGCGAATGTCGTCGAGGTCCGTGAAGCGCATGTCCGAGCGCAGCAGGAACTCCTTCCCGCCCTCGGTCACCTCGCCCAGGGGCTCGGCGAAGTTGTCGGAGGCCAGCCGCCGCACCAGGCCCCCGAGGTCCAGCCGCGCCGCGGCGACCTTGTCCTCGTCGAGGAAGATGCGGATCGAGTCGTCCAGCAGCCCGAAGATGCTGACGCGGCTCACGCCGTCCACGGCCTCGAGGCCCTTCTGGACGTACTTGTCCACCAGGACCGCCGAGTCGTCCGAGCGCTCCTCGGCCACCGCCGCGAACCACATGATGGGCAGGTCGCCGTCGTCGCTCGCCCAGATCCAGACCTGCTCCACCGTCTCCGGGAGGTCCGGCCGCGCGCGCTCGATGCGGTCCCGGAGCTCGGCCTTGGCCAGCTCGGTCTCGGCCTCGCCGCTGAACTTCACGCGGAAGCGCACCTGGTCGTTGGAGGAGCTGGACGAGATCTCGTCGATGCCGGCGAGGGTCCGGAACTGCTCCTCGAGGACCCGGGCCACCTTGTCGACGTTCTCCTGGGCGTTGGCCCCCGGGTTGGGCACGAAGATCGTGAAGCGGGTGCCGGACAGGCCGCCCGGGAGGAACTGGAGCGGGATCCTGCCGTAGGCGATGACGCCGAGCAGGACCAGCGTCACGAAGAGCACGCCCATGGCGATGGGGCGCGAGACCGTGAGGCCGAAGAAGCCGGAGCGCTCGTCCTTCACCATGGCTCAGGCCGCCGCCTCGGCGCCCGCGCTCCGGTCGCGGATGAACAGCCGGTACATGACCGGGATGACGAAGAGCGTGAGCAGGGTCGAGCTGACCAGGCCGCCGATCACCGCGATGGCCATGGGGGCCCGCAGCTCGGCGCCGGCGCTGCCCAGGACGTGCTCGAGGCCGGGGAGCCCCACGAGCCACCCGGTCAGCGGGACGAGCCCGAGCACGGTGGTCGCCGTGGTCATGAGGATCGGCCGCAGGCGGGCGCGGCCGCCCTCGAGGATGGCCTCCTTCACGGGCATGCCCTCGGCGCGCTTCTGGTTGATGCGGTCCACGAGGACGATCGCGTTGTTCACCACGATCCCCGCCAGCAGGATCAGCCCGATGAAGACGACCACCGACAGCGGGACGTCGAGGGCGTCCAGCGTGAGCACCGCGCCCACCCCGGCGAGGGGTACGCTGAACAGGATCACGAAGGGCTGGACCAGCGACTCGAACTGGCACGCCATGACCACGTAGACGAGGAAGATGGCCAGCAGGAGCGCGAAGCCGAGGCTGCGCGTGCCCTCGTCGAGCTCGCGCTTCTGGCCGCCGAGGCCGATGGTGACCTCGCGGGGGGGCGTCAGCTGGTTCAGGGCGGCCTCGACCCGCTCGTTCAGGCCGCCCACGTCCTCGCCGGTGCTGGCCGCCGTCACCACCACGGCCCGCTGCCCGCCGATGCGGCGGATCTCGGCCGGGCCCTGGGTCTGCTCGATGCTGGCCACCGCCGAGAGGGGGACGGGCTCGGCGGCCGTCGGGTTGACGATGAGCTCCGCCACGGAGTCGAGGGAGGCGAGGATCCGCTCGTCGCCGCGCACGCGCACGTCGATGCGGTCGTCCCCCTCGATGAAGCGGGTGGAGACCGAGCCGAGGACCTGGTCGCGGACGAAGCCGGAGACCTGGGCGAGGTCCAGGTCGTAGGCCAGGGTCTTGTCGCGGTCGAAGGTCACCAGCGCCTCGGGGTACCCGGGTCGCACGGTGGTCCGGACGTCGGTGAGGCCGGGGATCTCCGCGAGCCGCGCGGCGACCTGGTCCGCGGCCGCCTCCAGGTCGAGGAGGTCCCAGCCCTTGACCTCGACCGCGATGGGGGCGTCGAGGGCGAACGGAGTGGGTCGGCGCACGTCGACCACCTCCATCTCGGGCTCGATGGCGACCAGGGTGCGGACCCGGGTGATCATCCGCTCCTCGGCCGCGGGCCCGAGCCCGGGCGCCAGGCGGACGGTGAGGCGCGCCGTGTGCTCGCCCTCGATCTCTCGGGTCAGCGTGTCCGCCTCGACCCCGACCGTGAGGGAGGTGACGGCGACCTGGTCGAGGCGGCGGACCTCCTGCTCGAGCCTGGAGTACACCGCCTCCGAGTCCTCGATGGGGGTGCCGACGGGGAGCGCGAGGAAGGCGGTGAACTCGGACTGGTGGACCTCGGGGAGCAGCTCCAGCCCCAGGTCGCGGGCCCGCTCCACGGCCAGGTAGCCCAGGGCGCCGGTGCCCGCGAGCACGAGCAGCGGGGCGGCGAGCGCGGCCGAGAGGGCGCGGGGGTAGGCGGCGGCGACGGCGCGCCAGGCGAGGTCGAAGAGGAAGCGGACCGGCCAGGTCACCACGAACAGCGCGCCGCCGACGGCGAACGCGAGGCCGCGGAGCGCGCGCAGGGCGCCGAAGGAGACGGCGAGGAGCGCGCCGCTCACCAGGCCCGCGACCCGCTGCCCGAGCCCCGCGCCGGGCCGGCGTGGGAAGAACTCCCGCACGAGGCCCGGGCCGCGGCCGCGGTCCTCCTCCGTGAGCTCCACCGGGACGCCGGCGAGGGCGCGGCGGGAGGCCAGCATGGGGATGAACAGCAGCGCCACGAGGAGCGACACCAGCAGGGCGGACACGACCGTCACCGCCTGGTCCCCGAAGATCTGGCCGGCGATCCCCGAGACGAAG
Organism: Planctomycetota bacterium; assembly: GCA_050049155.1. Classification (GTDB taxonomy): domain Bacteria; phylum Planctomycetota; class UBA1135; order UBA1135; genus Saltatorellus. The sequence continues at coordinate 5,812 of JASFWR010000017.1, forward strand.
ACGATGGGGGCGAAGACGGACACGGTGGTCAGCGTCGAGGCGGTGATGGCGCCGGCCACCTCCGTGACGCCGCGGACCGCGGCCCTGGAGAGGGAGTCGCCCTCCTCCCGGCAGCGGGCGATGGACTCGATGACCACGATGGCGTTGTCCACCAGCATCCCGACCCCGAGGGCCAGCCCGCCCAGGGACATGATGTTCAGGGACACGTCCAGAAGGAACATCGGCGCGAAGGTGACGACCACCGAGATCGGGATCGCCAGCGCGATGATCAGGGTCTGGGTCACGCGCCGCAGGAAGAGCCACATGACCACGACCGCGAAGAGCGCCCCGAGGACGGCCGACTGCTTCACCTCGTCGACCGCGTCCGCGATGAACGTGGACTGGTCCGAGAGGAGCTCGATGCTCGCGTCGTCCCGGAGGTTCCAGCTCACGAAGTTGAGCTTGCTGCGCTCGTACCAGGGGATCTCCTCGACCCGCCTGCCGGCGTTCTTCCGCGCGGCCTCGGCCTGCTCGGCGTTGCCGAGGACCGACTCGCGGACCCGGCGGGAGACCTCCACGATGTTCGCCCCCGCCTCGCGGTAGATCGCGACCTCGACGGCCTCGCGCCCGTTGAGCTGGGTCACCACCTCGCGCTCCGCGTGGGTCCGGTCCACCGTGGCGATGTCCCGGACGCGGACCACCGCGTTGCCCACCCGGGCCACGGCCAGGTCGCGGATCTCCTCCACGTCCTGGAACTCGTTGAGGGTGCGGACGAGGTAGTCGGTGGAGCCCTCGCGGATCTTGCCGCCCGAGGCGTTCAGGTTCTCCTGGGCCAGGCGCTGCCCGATGAGCGCGGGGTCGAGGTCGAGCGCGGCCATGCGGAAGGGGTCGACCCGCACGCGGATCTCCTCCTCCATGCCGCCGCGCACCTGGACCGCCGCCACGCCGCGGATCCCCTCGAGCTCGCGCTTGATGCGGTTCTCCGCGAGCCAGCGCAGGCGGATGAGCGTGTCCTCGTCCGTACCGGCGCGCCCCTCGGGCGGCGCCACGCCGAAGCGGAGGATCGGGTCCAGGTTGGGGTCGTAGCGCAGGATCAGCGGCTTCTCCGCCTCGGCGGGGAGGAACACTCCGTCCAGCCGGTCCCGCACCTCCTGCACCGCGAAGGTCATCTGGGTGCCCCAGTCGAACTCGAGGAGCACGTCGCTGGTCCCCGCCCGGCTGATGGAGGTGGTCTCCACCAGGTTCGGGAGGGTCGCGAGGGCCTCCTGGAGCCGGGTGGAGATGCGATCCTCGATGTCCTCGGGCGCGGCGCCGGGGTAGGACGTCCGGACCGTGAGCGTGGGGTAGCTGATCTCCGGCAGCAGGTCGACGGGGAGCTTCGCGAAGGACACGACGCCGAAGACGCCGAGGGCGATCATCAGCATGGAGATCGCCACCGGACGGGTGGCCACGAAGGCCAGCGCGCTGGCGGTGGCGCGTCCTGCGCCCTCGGGCTCTCGCGTCACGTCAGGCGTCCTCGCCGTCGGGCCCTTCCGCCGACGGAGCGCCGCCCGCGCCGGCCCACGGGAAGGCCTCCACCGCGTCGCCGTCCTCGAGGTCGCGGTTCCCGACCACGGCGATCGCTGCGCCGGCCTCGAGCGCCGCGCCGGCGGCGGGGATCACCTCGACCGCGTCGTCCTCCGCGAAGCCCTCCTCGACCGCGACGCGGCGCGCGGTGTCCCCGTCGATCACGAAGACCCAGTGCTGGTCCCCCTCGCGGAGCAGGCCGCGCTTGGGGATCACGAGGGCGTCCGGGTGCCGGTCGGTGACGATCCGGACCCGCAGGAGCATGCCGGGGAGCACGGGCGGACGCTCGTCCCCGGCGCCGGGCTGGTCGATGCCGATGGTGACCCGGAACTGGCCGGAGGCCGGGTCGATGGTCGGGCTCACGAAGCGGATGCGGCCCGTGTAGACGACGCCGGGCAGGGCCTCGGGCGCGATCTCGATGTCGAGGGCGGCGTCGTCGCCGCCCCGCCCGGTTCCTCCCAGCTCGGCCCCACCGAGCCCCGCCTTGCGGGCGCGCTCCTCCGCGCGCCGGAAGAACACCAGCTCGCGTTGCGGCCGCGAGACCACCGCGCGCACGTTGTCCGGGTCGGTGAGCGTGAAGGCCGCGGACGCGGTGGAGGCGAGGTCGCCCACCCGCGCCGTCCGGTCGGCGATCACGCCGTCGAAGGGCGCCTCCACCGTGGCGAAGGAGCGGTTGAGCTCGGCCTTCTCCACCTGGAGCGCCGCGCGCTCGATGGCGATCTCCTGGCTCGCGAGGGAGGCCTCGGCCTTGGAGCGCGCGATGACGGCGGCGTCCCGGTCGGCGCTGTTGGTGGCGACGGTCAGGCGCAGCTGGTCCAGCTCGTTGCGGGAGATGATCCCCTCGCCCGCTTCCTCCTTGCGCTCCAGCTCGCGGGCGGACTGGTCGTAGCGCAGCTGCGCGCTCTCCAGGCGCGCCCGCGCCTCGTCCACGGAGAGCTCGAGGTTCCGCTTGGCGTCCTCGGCCTCACGCAGCGCGATCCGGGCCTCGTTGAGGGCCGCGTCGAGCTCCCGGGCGTCGAGCTCGAGGAGCGCGTCGCCCCGCGCGACCGCGTCCCCCTCCTCCACGTGGACGGCGGTGACCACCCCCGAGATGCGGGGGAAGACCTGGATCTCCTGCTCGGACTCCGCGTTGACCGTGGTGGAGATCGCCCGGACCATCTCCCGGCGGGCCAGGGGGGCGGTGAGCACCTTGGTGGAGGTGGCCCGCTGGAGGCCGTCGAACGACGGGCCCTCCTCCGGTGCGCCGCTGCCCGCGCCGACCTCGACGCTGCACGCCCCCGCGAGGAGGCCGAGCGCGACGATGGCCGCGCAGCGCCCCGGGCGGGGGGCGGTCGGGCGGCGGTGGGGGAGCGGGCGATCTTCGATCATGGGAGGCGCCGGCGGCGCGGGAGGCAGGTGAGGGGCGGACCACTTCGTGGGCCGGAGAGGCTCGGTGCGAGGGGGCGGAGGGCGTAGACTCCAGTCGAGAGGTCGGCGACGCCGCGCTCGGGTCCGTCGTCCGCACGGGACCTCGTGCCCGCGTCTCATCGGCCCCTCATTTTCAGGGCTGCGCAGGTCGGAGCCCCCTCCGCAGGTCGAAAAACGTCTGTAACCGGTCCCCGGTCGCCGCAGGCCGGCTCCGTCCGGAACATGAACACGCCCCTCAGCGCCCGAGCCCGCTTCCTCTGGACCCTCACGACCTGGGTCCTGATCGCCCTCGCGCAGCCCGGCGTGCTCCGCCCGGACGGGTTCGGGCACCTCGCCTTCTTCGCCGTGGGGCCCTGGGCGCTCGCGGCCCGGCGCCCCGGCCGGCGGGCCTTCCTCGCCGAGTGGGCGGCCCACGCCCTCGGGCTCGCGGCGGTGTTCGCCTGGATGGTGGCCTTCTTCCCGGCGCTCCTCCTGCCGATGGCCGCCATCCCCGCTCTCTATCCGGCCCTGGGCGGCGCGCTGCTCCGCCGCGCCCCCGCGTGGCCCCTCGCCCTCCTGGCCCCCGCCGCCTGGATGCTCGCCGAGGTCGTGCGCTGGAGCCTCCCGGTCCCCCTCTCCTTCGGGTGGTTCCGGCTCGGCTTCCTGATGCACGACACGGAGTGGCTCGTGGGCTCCGCCGCGTGGTTCGGCACCTGGGGGCTCACGTGGACCATGGCCGCGCTCGGCGGGCTGGCGGCGGACCTGGCGGCCGCCGTGGTGCGCCCCCCGGGCACGCCCTCCAGGCTCGGCGTCTCCATCGCCGCGGGCCTCGCGCCCCTGGCCACCATGGCGCTGCTGTCCGGCCGCCCCGCGCCGCCCATGGTCGAGGGCCCGGACGTGCTGGTGGTCCAGTCCGGCATCGAGCAGGAGATCAAGGCGGCGCGCCGCGACCCGCTGGTGGACCTCTTCGTCCCCCAGGTCACGCGCACCCTGGAGGCGCTCATCCGCACCCGCCCGGCCGCGGGCGGCGCGCCGGACGTCGTCATGTGGGGGGAGACGTTCCTCCCCGGGAAGCTCCTCGGCCCCGGGGTGCTCGAGGCGCACCGGCGCGGGGTGCGCCCCGCCGAGTGGTCGGGGCGCGCAGCCATGGGCGAGCGCGACCTCCTCGCCGAGGACCGGTTCGCCAGGGACCTCGTGGGCGCGCTGCTGGGCACCGAGCGCGGCGCGCTGCTCACCCCCGAGGTCTGGCGCCGCCTCTTCCAGGACGAGCCCGCGGCCGAGTGGGCGGACCGGGTCGCCCGCGGCGAGGCGCTGCTCCCGCCCGGGACCTCCTTCCTCTCGGGCGTCGAGGGGTGGACGGCCACGGAGCTGGACGGGGCCGAGATGCTGCGCAGCGTCAACGGCGTCAAGGTCTGGTCGCCCGACGGGTCGTCCGGGCCCATCGCCAGCAAGGTCCACCTCGTCCCGGGCGGGGAGTCGCCCGACTCCCTGCGCGGGATCCCCTTCGTGCTCGACGCCGTGCGCCGCGTGGCGAGCGCGGTGCCCGACTTCGTGGGGGCGGAGGAGCCCGGGGTGCTGCTGATCCCGGGGCGCGACGGACGGGTGCACCGGGCGGGGATCGCGGTCTGCTTCGACAACGCCTTCGACGACCCGTTCACGGCGCCGCTCCGGTCGGGGCCCGTGGACCTCTTCGTGGTCGTCAGCAACGAGGCCTGGTACGGGGCCAGCCCGGAGATGGACCACATGCTGGCCTTCACCCGGATCGCCGCCGCGGCGTCGCGCCGGGCGGTGGTCCGGGCGACCAACTCCGGGATCTCGGCCCTGGTTGGGCCCGACGGCGTGGTGCGGGACCTGGTCCGAGACGGGGAGGGCCGCCGCAAGATGATCGCCGGGGCCCTCCGGGCGACCGTGCCCGTACCCCGGAGGGACCGAGACGCAGGGACGGATGGGGGGGGCCCCCTGGAGCCCGGCCCCGAGGGCCCCGCGGAGGCGACCTTCTTCGTCCGCACCCAGCCGCTCCAGCCCCTCGCGTGGGGGGGCGCCTCGGCCCTCCTGCTCGCGATCGCCCTGGTCCGCCGGCGGTTCGGGCAGTCCGGGGGCGCGGCGTGCTCCCACCCGCACCCGGCGCCCCCCGAATCCGCGGCCTGAGCCGAGCTCGCCCGGCCGCCTGGGCCCCGATTGACAGGGCGACGAGCCGTGCCGGAAAGGGGTAACCGGCGACCCGCGCGGCCGTAGCCCCCCCGGCGCCGCCCGCCCCCGTCGGGGCGGCCCGGCGCTCCGCAGGCCGGTGGTGGCCCCCGGCTCGTCGGTCTCCTTCGAGCCGCGCCTTGACCCCCTGCGGCGATGGCCTCTACACTCCGGCCCCCGGCGCGGCTCGGCTCCTGCCCATCCGCTCCGGGACGGCATCTTTCGCACCCCCCAGTTCCACCCGGCGCTCGCCGCGGCCCCTGCCGCGACCCACGAGCTCCGGTCCCCCCAGGGTCTCCTGCGTCCAGCACTCCGGTGCTGCCGCCCAGGGCGAACCCGCCCCGGGCGTCCCCGCGACGCCAAGACCACCGAGAACTCCAAGAGTTCCCCTCCACGAGCCAACGTCATGAGCCCGATCGGACGGACCTTCGTCATCATCAACCTCGCCCTCTCCGCCGCGTTCCTCGCCTTCGCCTCGAACAACCTGGCGACGTCGCAGAAGTACCGCGGTCAGTTCGACGCGGTCACGGCGGAGCTCGCCTCCACCAAGACCTCGATGCAGGCGGAGATCGACCAGCTCACCGCTGATCGCGACGCGGCCAACCGGATGCGCTCCGAGATCCGCAACGAGAAGGAGACGCTCGACGCCAAGAACACCGCCCTCGAGCAGGACCTCGCGTCCGCCACCGACGAGCTCAACGAGCTCAAGGCGGACATGGGCAACATCAGCTCCTCCATCAGCGACCTCTCCTCGAGCCTGGACGACATGAAGAGCCAGGTCGCCCAGGCGAACGAGGCCCGCGCCGAGGCGATCAACGCCCGCCGCGACGCCGAGAACGCCCGCGACGCCGCCGTCGCCGCCAAGGAGTCCGCCGACGACCGCGCCAACGGCCTCTCCGCCGACCTGGCCCAGGCCGAGCGTGACCTGACCGCCGCCAGCGGCGCCCTCGAGGACGCCAACACGACCATCGCGATGATCGTCGAGGCCACCGGCTACGACGTCTCCCGCGGCGTCGGCGCCCCGCAGATCGACGGCGCCGTCCTCCAGTACCGCGCCGACCAGAAGCTGGTCCACATCAACCGCGGCACCAACGACAAGGTCAAGCGCGGATACGTCTTCGACATCTTCAGCGGCGGCGTCTACAAGGGCCAGGCCCGCGTCGAGGTCGTGAACCCGGACACCTGCACCGCGGTCGTGACCTACGCCACCTCCGGCACCGAGATCGCCCAGGGAGACCTCGTCTCCACGCAGATCTGATCTCCTCCCCGTTCCCCAGACACCAACAAGGAGATCAACATGGCACGTTCCAAGAGCCGCTCCGGGTCCAGCCGTCGTAGCTCCGCCTCCGAGGTGGCCGAGGTCGAGGTCGTCTCCGAGGACTCGGGCATGGGCTTCGAGGCCGGGGTCGCCATCGTGACCGCCGTCATCCTCCTCGTCGCCGTCCTCATGGTCGACTACGACCGGGGTGCGAACTACGGCGAAGGGATGCTCTTCAAGGGCAAGTACGCGGAGAGCTCCGCCTCCGAGTGAGCTGACCGCCGATCGACCTCGGGCCGCCCACGGGCGCGCCGCCGAGGGGACGGACGAGCCCGCGACGCCCCGGCGTCGCGGGCTCGTCCCGTGAAATGTGGCCCTGGGGCGCGTTCTTCTTGTTGAACCGGCCTCCCCGGTCCTTCAGACTCCGGTCGGAGTCGCGCCAGCGGTTGAGGGGCCGCTGCGATTCCCGAACGCCGCACCGTTCGTCACCGCACAGAAACCATGAGGCCCAACCGCATGTACCAGCTGTCTCCGCGACGCTGTGTCCGAGCGGGCTCCTTCGAGCCCGCCCGCCGTCCCGTCCTCCGACGCCCCGAGCCGGCGCTCCGCCAGGGAGGCGAGCGATGAGCCTCTTCAAGCCGATGGAGTGGGCCTTTGGCCACCTGTCCACGGACATGGGGATCGACCTCGGGACCGCGAACACCCTGGTCTGCACCAAGGGTCGGGGCATCATCCTGAACGAGCCGAGCGTGGTCGCCGTGAAGAAGGGCACCAACGAAGTGCTCCTCGACGGCATGGCCGTCGGCAACACGGCGAAGGAGATGCTCGGTCGAACCCCGGGCAGCATCCAGGCCATCCGCCCCCTCAGGCACGGCGTCATCGCCGACTTCGACGTGACGGAGAAGATGCTCCGTTACTTCATCACCAAGGTCCACGAGGGGCGTCACTGGGTGAAGCCCCAGGTCGTCATCGCGGTGCCCGTCGGCATCACGGCGGTCGAGCGCCGCGCGGTGATCCACTCGGCGGAGCGTGCGGGCGCGCGCCGGGTCTTCCTGATCGACGAGCCCATGGCCGCGGGGATCGGATGCGACCTGCCGGTCACCGAGGCGCGCGGCTCCCTCATCGTCGACATCGGCGGCGGCACGACGGAGATCGCGGTGCTCTCCCTCGCCGGCGCGGTCGTCTCGACCTCGCTGCGGATCGCGGGCGACGAGATGGACGAGGCGATCCTCTCGCACCTGCGGCGCCACCACAACCTGCTCATCGGTGAGCAGTCCGCGGAGCGCATCAAGCTCACCATCGGGTCCGCGTGGCCCATGGAGCAGGAGCTCTCCATGGAGGTGAAGGGCCGCGACTCGGTGCAGGGTCTCCCGCGCCGCGCGACCGTGACCTCCATCGAGATCCGCGAGGCCCTCAGCCACCCGGTGCGGCTCATCTGCGAGGCCATCCGCGGCATCCTCGAGGAGGCCCCGCCCGAGATCAGCGCGGACCTCGTCGACACGGGCATCACCCTCGTGGGCGGCGGCGCGTTGCTCTACGGCATGTCCCAGGCGATCTCGGATCACCTGGGCGTCCCGGCGCGGGTCGCCGAGGATCCCCTCACGGCCGTGGCGCGCGGCACCGGGATCTTCCTCGACAAGCTCGACGTCTTCAGCCGCGTGCTGTCGACGGAAGACGACGACTGATCCACCGGCCACGGCGCGCCGCCCGACCCGCCCGAGGTCGTGGGCGCGCGCCGGGGCTCCCGGCGCGGCGCGCGACCGGGCAGGGCTCGGAGGTCCGGGGGGACCACGGACATGGCGACGATGGGGACACGAAGGCTCGGCTGGACGATCGCCGCCGTCGCGGCGCTGCTGGCCGTCCGCCCCGTCGGCCCCCTCGAGCGCCTCGCCGACCTCGCCCTCGCGCCGGCCCGCCTCGCCGGCGCCCTCGTCGCTCCGTCCCTGTGGACCGGCCACGGCCGGGCGCCTGGCGAGGCCGGGAGCGCCCCCGGGATCGAGGCCCTGGAGGCGGACCTGTCCCGGCAGCTCGAGCTCGCCGTCCTGCGGTCCGCGGCGCCCCGGGAGGTCCCCTGGCCCATCCCCGGCGTGGTGCCGATCCCCGGGGAGGTGGACGTGGCCGAGGGGATGAGCCGCGACCGGGTCTCCCTGCGCGTCGCCGACCCTGCGCCGGTGGCCCGCGGCCAGGCGGTGGTGGCCGGGGACACCTTCGTGGGGACGGTGGAGAAGATCCCCGTGCGTGAGCCCTACCGCGACCGGCCCGGCCCCTTCGAGCGGCTGCTGCGGGAGGTGGGGCTGTCCTCCCCGCCGGTGCCGCCTCCGCACGACCTCGTCATCGTGCGGCTGGTCACCGACCCGCGGGCGCGGGTCGGCGCCCGGATCGTGGAGGAGGACGGGTCCGAGCCGTGCCGAATGGTCGTCGGCGGGCTGGAGCGCATGGACGAGCGGGTCTGGCTCGCCGTCCACAACCCGGAGCGGCAGGGCACGTCCTCTGGCCGGGTCGTCGTGCACGAGCCCGTCGCCGTGGTGGACTCCCCCGACGCCCTTGCCGAGGGGTTCCTCCTGGGCGACCTGCGGCGTACGACGCTCCCGGCGACCGCGCGGACGCCCCGGCGGGAGGTGGTCGGCGTGGCACCCACCCTCGACTTCGAGGCGGGGCTGAACCAGGTGCTCGTGCTCACCCAGGGGCAGGGCCCCGGGACGATCGACCCCCGGCCCGAGGACGTGGTCGGGGTGCTCGAGGACACCGGTTGGCTGGAGGTCGGGCTGCAGTCCCTCGGGGACCTGTGCCCCTGGCGCTCCACCGCGCGGCTCGGGGTGGGGCGGAACCGGGCGGTGCTGGCCGGGGCGGCGGTCGTGGACGGCGTCCGCCTCGTGGGGCGCGTGGCGCGGAGCGATCAGATCGGCGCCACCGTGGCGCTGCTGGACGACCCGGGCTTCCGGGTCACCGCGCTCGCGCAGTCGGTGGACGAGCCCGGGGCGGCGCCGCTGGTCCTGGGCGAGCTCACGTCCGCGGGGCGAGACGGGGAGGGCCGGGTGGCGCTCCGATGGCGCCCGGCGGCGGGCAGCCGACACGGCGCGTGGCTGGACCGCCACTCGGGGGGCGGCGGTCGCGCGCAGGTGCGCCTGTGGACCGGCTCCGGCATGCGCCGCGTCCCGCGCGGGCTCCTGCTGGGGAGCGCCTCCCTCGAGGCGCCCGGCGCTCCCGGCGAGGCCGTCGTGCTGAGCCTCGAGGCCACCGGTCACCCCGGGGCGGCCCTGCGGGTCCGGACCGGGGGCGCGCGCCTCGCGCGGCCCGCCCGGGCCCAGGTCCGGGCCGCGGAGGTGCCGCGGTGAAGCGCCTCCTGGCCCTCGGCGTCTTCTTCCTGTGGGTCGTCCTCGCGGGCGCCCTCCAGCTCCTCCTCGTGGGGGGGACGGGCGGGCCCGGTGCGGACGGTCCGGCCTACCTGCGAGCCTGCGTCCCCGACCTCATGACCCTCGTGCTGGTCAGCGCCGTCGGGCGCCTCGACCGGCGGGACGTGGTGCTCCTCGCCGCCGTCGCGGCCACGGCCCGGGCCGCCTGCAGCGCCTCGCCGCCCTTCGCCCTCCTCGCCGGCTGCGTCACGGTCGCCCTGATCGCCGACACGATCCGACGGTTCGCGGACCTGGAGCGGCCCTGGCTGCGGGCTGCGGCCGCGGGGGCGGGCGCCCTGTTGCTGGGGCTCTGGCTCCTGCTGGTGGACCTCCTCCGCGAGGGTGGCGCCCGGGCCACGAGCGCCATGAGCTTCGGCAGCGTGAGCGAGGCGGACCTCGCGCTCCCGCTCCTCACCGCGGCCATGACCGCGGCCGCGGCGCCCGTGGTCTGGCCCGCGCTGCACCGGCTCCCGGGCCTCCGGCGGCTCGAGCGGAGGAGGTTCTGATGCTCCGCCGCTTCCTCCCGCTCCTGGCGCTGCTCGCGCTCTCCGTGGCCACTCTCCTGGCACGGCTGTGGGACATCCAGGTCGTGCAGCACGACGTCTGGGCCACGGAGGCGGCGAACATCGTCCGCTCCTACGGCATCGAGCCCTACCAGCGCGGCGCGATCCTCGACCGGAACGGCGAGACCATCGTCCGCGACGAGAAGCGCTACGTGCTCGAGTTCGTCTGGCGGGACTTCCGGCGCGGCCATCCCCTCGGGCAGCTGGCGATGCTGCGCTCCCTGGCCCTGGCCCGGCCCGTGGGGCTCGACGAGGCGCGGCGGGAGCCGGTGCGCGCGGCGCGGGGCTACACGCTCCTCTCTCCGGACGCCCTCGACCGCTTCGCGGCGGGCGGCGAGCTCGACGCCGAGCTCGACTACGTCCCGCCCCTGGCCGCAGCCTCGGACTCCGGGCGCAAGGAGGAGGCGAGCCGCGCGCGGCGGCGATCGCGCGCCGGCGACATGCGATTCTACATCCTGCGGCTCCTCGACCTCTCCCCGAAGGAGGGGCGCGAGCTGGCCGAGCTGGTGGAGGAGGAGGACTGCGGGGACCTCTCCTACGTGCAGCTCGCGGGGCTCATCAAGGACGAGTCCACCCAGGACATCCTCTCGCGGCTGGAGCGAGACGTGGACACCCGGGACGAGCAGCTCACCCGCCTCGCCCGGCTCATCCAGTGGGAGGACGCCGGCGGCGCGCCCGCCGTCGACCCCGGGGACCGCCTGGTGGAGCTCATCGAGGCGCGGCGGCGCGCGGTGGACGACGAGACGGCGGACGCCCTGTTCCGCATCGCCCTGGGCTTCTCCCCGGTCCGCCTCGACGAGGCCAACCTGGCGGCCTTCGACCTCTCGTGGCTCTGCTTCGCCCTCGACTGGGACCGCACCCGGCTCGAGGAGTGGCGGCGCTCCCGGGGGACGGCCTTCGTGAACCCGACCCGCGCGGGCTTCGTGATCGCGCGCTCCAAGCCGGCCCGGGACGAGGGGCCCGGCGGGGACCCCGCGAGCGGGGGCGCCGCGCCGGCCTCCCTGGACGCGGGCGACCGCTTCATCTCCGCCCTCGCGCACTCCTTCCGCGCCGACGCCGACGAGTGGGAGGGCCGGCACCCCATGCCCGAGGACTGGCGCGACATGGATCGGCTCGCCGTCCTCGACGTGCTGGCGGACCGGATCGACCCCGCCGAGGGCGGGGCCCGGGTCGACGTGGCCGCGGCGCAGCGCGACGTCTTTCGGTTCCAGGCGCCGGACGCGCGCCGGAAGGAGGTCCGCGACGAGCCGCTGATCCAGGAGCTGCTCGGGGACGTCCTCGACGCGGCGCCCGTGTCGCTCGACCCGCGGCGGCGCGCCGCGCGCCTGGTGGACATGGCCCGCTCGCCGAGGGCGGAGTGGGGCCCCGGGGACGCGGAGCTCGTGGCCTCGATCCTCGGCGCCATGAACGCCCGGCTCCAGCGGCGGGTCGCGGCCGTCCTCGCGGAGGCGGCCGGCGGGGACCTCGCGCCGGGCTCCGTGACCGTGGCCGCTCCCTGGATCGAGCGCGCCCTCGAGACCCGCCGCTACGTGGTGCGGGACCGCGGGGCGCGGCCCAAGAAGGTCGGCGAGGACCCCAGCATCGACCTCGTGCTCCTGGTGACCCGCTACCGGGAGGAGTTCGCCGGCTTCCGGGCGCGGGCCGAGACCCAGCGCATCGCCGTGGCCCTCTCCCCCGAGGGCACCCAGCCCGTGGCGTCCAAGCTCATCGGGAAGGTCAGGAGCCCCTTCCTCGTCGACGTCCTCCAGCAGCGCTCGAAGGCGGAGCGGCTGGTGGACCTGCAGCGCAAGCGCCGCCTCCCGGAGGAGGACGCCGCGGAGATCCTCGCCCTGGTGGACGCGACCCGGCGGCCGGGCGAGACGGTGGGGGGCAGCGGCCTCGAGGCCTGGTTCGACCGGGAGCTCTCCGGCAAGTCGGGCTACCACGAGATCCAGGGGCTCCAGGACCGCGTCGAGGGGAACCGCACGCCCATCTACCGCGGCGCCCAGGACGGGCTCGACGTGACGCTCACCCTGGACGTCGACCTGCAGCGGGCGGCGGAGGCGACGCTCATGGACCCCGGCCCCTTCCCGCCGGAGGGGGTCCTGACCCGGTCCGGGGAGCCCGACCGCAAGTACGACGAGCGGTGGCGCCGGTCGCCGGTGGGGGCCATCGTCCTGGCCACCGTCGAGGGGGACGTGCTGGCCGCGGCGTCGGTGCCCGTCGTCCCCCCGGACGAGGCCGGGCTCTCGGCTGTCGACCGCGACTGGCTCGGGCTCACGGACCGGGAGGCTCTCAAGGCGCCCGACCGCACCCTCGCGCGGCCGAAGGCGCAGCCCCCCGGCTCGGTGGTCAAGCCCCTGCTCGCCGCCTACGCCCTCCAGCACCTCGGCCTCGACCCCGACGCGGTGCTCCAGGTGTGCGACGACGACCTCCCGCGGGCGGGGACCTCGCCGAAGAAGAGCTCCTTCGCCGGATACGGGCAGATCAACTGCAACTACCAGTACGGCCATCAGGAGGTGGACCTCCGCCGCGCCCTCCAGAAGTCGTGCAACGTCTACTTCGCGGCGCTCGGTGAGCAGGTCTACGGGGCCAGGTCCATGCGGGCGGCCTACCGCGAGTTCGGCTTCGGCACGCCGACCGGGGTCCGCTTCGACGACGACGGTAGCCGCAGCGGGCTGGTGGACAGCTACCGCATGAACCCCCGCGGCCCCCTCGGGGCCGGTGCGCCCGCGGACCGGGTCCACGAGGTGGTGCGGCAGTTCCTCGGGAACGGCCTCGCCCACGTGGAC
>JASFWR010000218.1:0-6403 GCA_050049155.1 Planctomycetota bacterium
GCCGCGCCTACGTGCGCGAGGTGGAGTCCGACTACTACACCGACGCCCAGACCGACACGGAGGTGCGCGTGCTGCGCCTCGAGGAGCGGCTGCGCCGGGATCGCGCGGTGGCTCGGGTGGACGCCCCGGCGACGGCGGAGGGCCCGCGCGAGGGCGAGGACTACTCGGGCTGGCGCGGTGAGGTCCACGTGACCACCGTGGCCACCCTCTACAAGAAGATCCGCTTCTACACCCGCGAGAACGTGGGCGCCGGGGACATCCACCTGCCGCCGGAGGAGCTCGACACCGAGGCCTTCGTGATGACGCTCTCGGAGCACACCGCGGACGAGCTCGGGCTGGCCGGCGGGAACCGGGGCGCGGCCTGGCGGGCGCTCGGGGACCTCCTGCGCCGGGTGGCGCCCCTGTTCATCCGCTGCCAGCCCTCGGACCTGGGCCTGTCGAGCCACGTGAAGTCGCCCCACTTCGGGCGCCCGACGCTGTTCCTGTACGACAAGGTGCAGGGGGGCGTGGGGCTCGGGGAGCTGCTCTTCAACACCCACCGGGACCTGCTCGGCGCCGCCCTCGACGTGGTGAGCCGCTGCTCGTGTCCGGCGGGCTGCCCGGCGTGCGTGGGGCCCACCGCCGAGGTCGGCCCCCTGGGGAAGGAGACCGTGGAGCGGCTGCTCCAGCACCTCGCCGGCGGCGCGACCCCGGTGGAGGCCGACGCGGCCGACCTCGAGGCGCCCGAGGAGGAGCCGGCAGCGGACTTCGGCCCGCTGCCCCGAGGGGCCGCGACGGAGGGGCTCTGAGACGGGGATGCAGGACGGCTTCCGCTCCAAGCTCGCCCGCCTCCGGCGCGAGGGGGACCGGCTGCGCTCGGGGGAGGACCCCGCGCCGGCTCCGCGCGGGGGGATGCCTGCGAGTCTCAAGGCGCGTCGGGGAGGTCGGGGCGCGCGACCCGACGGTGTCGGCGCCGCCTCCCGCGGACTCGAGGGAGGCGCGGACGGGCTCCGGGCGGCGAGCGCCGCGCCGCCTGCGGGGCTCGTGGAGCAGCATCGGGCGGAGGGGGCCTTCGCGGTCCGGGAGACCCGGGTCGACGTGCGGGGATGGGCGCACGGGGACTGGCGCCTCCACGAGGTGGACGGCGCCGCTCCCGCGACCATCGCGCGGCTCGCCCGCGACCCCGCGCTGGAGGCGCTGCCCCTCCGGGAGGCGGTGTACCTGGACACGGAGACCAGCGGCCTCTCGGGCGGCGCCGGGGTCTACGTCTACATGGTCGGCCTCGGCTGGTTCGAGGGCGACGAGTTCGTCAGCTGGCAGGGCTTCCTGCGCGAACCCGGGGAGGAGCGGGCCATGCTCGCGGCGGTGGCGGAGCGCCTGCGCCGCGCGCCGGGCATGGTCTCCTTCTTCGGCAAGTCCTTCGACCGCCACCGGCTCGAGGACAAGATGCGCATCGCCGGCGTGCCCGCGCCCTTCGACGGCCTCGCGCACCTCGACCTCTACCACCCCTTCAGGCGCCTGACCCAGGGCACCCTCGCGGACGGGCGCCTGCAGACCATGGAGCGCGAGCTCCTCGGCTTCCGCCGGGTGGACGACCTGCCCGGGAGCCTCGCGCCCGCGGCGTGGTTCGACTTCCTCGCGGGGCGGGCCCACCGGCTCGAGGGCGTGTTCGAGCACAACCACCACGACGTCCTCTCCCTCGCCGCCCTGGCGGCGTACCTGGGCCGGGCGGCGGAGGAGGTCCGGCCGGACGGCGCGCCCCTGGCGGGGGACCGGGCCCAGCGGGCGGTGGCCCTCGCGGAGACGGCCCGCGACGAGGCGGAGGAGCTGCGCTGGATCCGCGCCGCGTTCGAGCGCGGCGCGGCGGGGGAGCCGCGCCGCCGGCTCCAGGTCCGCCAGGCGCACCTGCACCGACGGGCGGGGCGCGTGGAGGAGGCCCGGGCCGCGTACCGCGAGGCGCTCGAGGAGTGCGCGGACGACCGCCACGCGGTGGAGCTCTTCACCGGGGGCTCCATGCTCCTGGAGCGGCACCTCGGCGACCTCGAGAGCGCGCACCAGCTCGCGGAGCGGGCCCTGGAGGCGGGGCACCGCCTCGGGCTCACCGCCCGCCAGCAGGAGCGGCTGCGGGATCGCGCGCGCCGGCTCGCCGCCCGCCGCGCGGGGTCGGGGCCCGAGGGCGCCGGCTGAGGGGAGCGCCGGCGCGGCCCCTGGCTCAGCGCCGCCAGAAGCGCCGGAGGGCCTCGGGGAGCGCGATCAGCTCCTGCTCGAAGACCCGACCGGCCAGGGCCTCGGCGGTGTCGCCGGGCTCGACCGCGCACCAGCGCTGCAGCAGGATCGGCCCGTTGTCGTAGACCTCGTCCACGAGGTGGACGGTGCAGCCGGTGACCTGGCAGCCGCGCTCCAGGACGGCGCGGTGGACGTGCATGCCGTAGTAGCCCTTCCCGCCGAAGGCGGGCAGCAGGGAGGGGTGGATGTTCAGGACGCGGCCCGCGAAGTCGTCGGGGATCCAGAGCTTCTTCAGGAAGCCCGCGAGGACCACGGTGTCCGCGCCGACCTCTCGGATCACGTCGAAGACGCGCCGGCCGTAGGCCTCGTCGGTCTCACCGGGCTCGCCCGCCATCACCTCGGACCGCAGGCCCAGGCGCTCGGCGCGCTCCAGGGCCCCGACCCCGGCGCGGTTGGAGACGACCACCCCGACGCGCGCGTCCAGGTCCCCCGCCGGGTCGGCGGCGAGCTCCGCGAGGTTCTCCAGGTGGCGTCCGGTGCCGGACACCAGCACGGCGAGCGTGTGGGTCACGCCTCGACCTCCGCCGCGCGCTCCCGGGCCAGGGGCGCGAGGGCGCGGACGACGTCGTCCACCAGCGCGTCCAGCGTGGGAGCGGTGCGCTCGGCGCGGGCCACGATGGTCGCCACGTCGAGCTCGTGCTCGCCGACGACGTCCGTCACCGCCACCAGCGCGAGGGTGCCCACCCCGGCGTGGGCCGCGGCGATGAGCGGGTCGGCCAGGCGCTGGACGGAGACGTCGCACCCGGCGACGGCGTGCCAGGCGAGCTCGGCGGGGGTGCTCAGGGTCGGGCCGGCGGTGCAGGCGGCGACCCCGGTGGGCAGGGGCACGCCCACGCGCCCGGCGGCGGCGTCCGCGAGGGCCGCGAGGTCGGCGTCGTGCACGCGGGTCTGGTCGGGGAACAGGGGCCCGAGGCGGCTCTCGCCCAGGCCGTGGAGGGGAGAGCGCCCCGAGAGGTTGAGGTGGTCGACGCAGCGCACCACGGCACCGGCGGGGAGGGCCCGCGCGGGGTCGGCGTGGAGCGCGGTCCCGGCGGAGGTGTGCAGCATCAGCCGGACGCCCGCCGCGGCGGCCAGCCAGACGGGGAAGGCCCGGCTCCAGTCCGGAGCGGGGCCGTGCTCCACCGCGGGGGCGTCCTCCACCAGCCAGACCCTGGTGGGGCCCAGGTCGCCGGCGCGGAGGGTGACCCCGTGCCACGCCGGGGGGACCCCGGGGACCTCGCGCAGGGGGAGCACCACGGGGCGCTCCATGCGCGACGGGTGCGACCCCGGTCCGGTGGCGAGGAGCAGCAGCGCATCGGGGGCGCCGACCTCGGTCTCCTGCAGGGCGTCCGTGGCCACGGCCACGGCCCGGTCGAGCTCGGTCCAGTCGCCGCGGTGGTCGCCGGGGACGCTCATCGGGCGTCGCTCCCGTCCGAGAGAAGCATGACCACCCAGGTGGCGCGGTTCTCGCCGACGAGGCGCTCGAGGAGCGAGGCGCTCAGGGTCCAGTCGCCCTCCTGGCGCGCCACGAGGGACTCGGCCAGGAGGCGGACCGCCTTGCGGTGGCGGGTCGCCGCGGCGGCGCCGCCCGGGGCCCGCTCCGACCACTCCTGGACCTCGGAGAGGGGCGTCAGCGCGGAGGCGATGGCCGAGTTGCCGAGGCGGCGGGCGTCGCGCTGCAGGGCCGGGTCGAAGGCGTCGATGATCTCGAGGGTCGCGCTGATGGAGAGGAGCGCGAGCACGCCCTCCTGCTCGTCGCCCGTCCAGTCACGGTCGAGGCGGCCGCGGAAGAGGTTCTCGAGCGCCTTGGTGCGGCCGATCCAGGCGGTCAGGGGGACCCGCTCCGGCGCGCCGGGGGCCTCCAGCATGAGGGCCCCGGGGGCCGTGCCCTGGACGACGGTCGAGCCGCTCGCGTCCGGCCGCGGGTCGATGATCCCCTGGCGCCGCCAGCCCGGGTCGGTCCAGCCGGAGAGCAGGCCGTCGAGGGCGGCGCCGGCCTTCGCGAGGTCGGCGGCGAGGCCGCGGAGCTGCTCGGCCACCAGCGGGTCGCTGGTGAGCTCGGCGGCGCGGAGGACGCGCGCGCGGGCCGCCTCCAGGTCGAGGCCCCGCAGGTCCGCCTCGAGGGGGGCGCCGAGGGCGCCGGCCACCGCCGCGCGCTCCTGGCCGGTCCGGATGGCGCGGAACTCGTCCTCGCGGCCCCGGAGCCCGTCCAGGCGGTCCCGGACCGCGCCGGCGAGGGCGGTGAACTCCTGGAGGGAGGCGGGCGCGCCGAGGCCGAGGAGCGAGGGCGCCTCCTCGGCGGAGGGGAGGTCCGTGATGCTGATGAAGTCCCGGAGGGGCTGCTGGGTGCCGAGCAGGTCTCCGCGCTTCTCCGCGTCGTCGGCCGCGCGCATGGCGCCCTCGCCGCGGGCGAGGCCGATCTTCAGGGCGCGATCCACGAGGGCGGCGCGGCCGGCGAGGTACTCGCCGTCGGTCGCGAGGTTGCCCGGCGGGACCACCAGGTTCATGGCCCGCAGGGCCTGCCCGGGGTGGAAGGGGCTCTCCTCGAACCGGGCGGCGGCGGTGAGCGCGGCGAAGGCGGCCTCCAGGGCCGCGGCGCGGGCGGCGGCCACCTCGGTGGCGGCGGAGGCGCCGGACTCGATGGCGGCGGCCTCCTCGAGGGCGCGCGTCGCCGCGTCGGTGCCCGCGAACTGCTCCGCGAGGACGCGCAGCCGCGCGGCGCGATCGGCGGGCGCGAGGAGCTCCTCGCCGAGGGCCAGCATCGCGCGCTCCGCCTGGTACTCGAACTCGGCCTCGACCCCGACCGGGGCCGTGGTCACGCCGGCGCCGCCCGAGGCCGGATCGGTGGAGCCCGCAGCCTCCGGTCCGGTGCCGGCCGCGCCCATGTCGCCGGCGCCCTGATCGCTGGCGCCCCGATCGCCGCCTCCCGGGCCCGCGGTCTCGCTCGTCCCGTCGCCGCCCGCGCCGCGATCGCCCGTGAGCGGGCCCGCCCCCGGGCCTCCGGCGGTGGTGGTGCCGCCGCCGGTGCTCCGGAAGGGCTCGGGTTCGGGCTCCGGGTCGTCCCCGCCCGAGAGGGCGAAGAAGCCGCCGGCCGCGGCGAGGGCGACGATGCCCACCAGCAGCCCGGCCTTCGACCGCGGGGCCGGCGCGGGCGCCGCGGCCTGGTGCGCGGCGGCGCCGCCGGCGCGCAGGGCCTCGAGGTCCTTGAGGAGGATCGAGGCGGAGGGCGGGCGGCGGTCCGGGTCCTTCTCGAGCAGTCTGTGGACCACCTCCTCGAGGCGCGCGGGCAGGCCCGGGACGAGGGTGCCGAGGCGCGCGGGCTCCTCGGACATGGCGGCCCGGAGGATGTCCCTGGAGGTGGCGCCCTCGAAGGGCGTCTGCCCGGACAGGACCCGGTAGGCCGTGACGCCCAGGGCGTAGAGGTCGCCGCGGGCGTCCGCGGGCTGACCGCGCGCGACCTCGGGGGCGATGAAGTGCGGGGTCCCGAAGATCTTCCCGCCGCTGGAGTCCACGGTCTCCTGCTCCACCTGCACGGCGAGGCCGAGGTCGGCGATCTTCGTCACGCCGTCCTGGTTGCGCATGAGGTTCTCGGGCTTGATGTCCCGGTGGACGATGCCCCTGGACTCGGCGTAGACGAGGCCGGCGGCCGCGTCCCGGAGCACGTCGAGCGCCTCGCGCCAGGGGAGCGGCCCGAGCTCGTCGAGCCGCGCCTCGAGGGACCCCCCGGCCATGAACTCCATGGACAGGAAGTGGCGTCCGCCGGACTCGCCGACGTCGTAGACCGTGACGATGTTCGGGTGGTTGAGGCGGGCGGCGGCCCGGGCCTCGTCCCGGAAGCGGCGGACGAAGACCTCGTCCCCGGCGAGCTTCGGCTTCAGGACCTTCAGCGCCACCCGTCGGTCGAGGCTCTCCTGGGTGCTGAGGAAGACGTCGCCCATGGCGCCGCGGCCGAGGAGGCGGTCGACCTTGTAGCCGGCGATGTCGGGGGCGCCGGACTGCGAGGAGCGAGGGGCCGGCGCGGGACGGGGGGCCGGTGCGGGACGCGGGGCCGAGGCAGCGGGTCCGGTGGAGGGAGCCTGCTCGGGCGCGGGAGGGGACGCCGGCTCCGGCTCGAGGACCAGCTCCTCCAGGGGCTCCTCCTCCACGGGCGGGCCGGCCG
>JASFWR010000219.1:0-6393 GCA_050049155.1 Planctomycetota bacterium
CACGTCCCGGCCGGAGACGAGGTCGTTCTCCGCCAGCATTCGAGCCAGCCAGTGGCCGTGCGGTGTCGGGCTCCAGTCGTCCGTGCCCGCACGGAGGTCCATCTCGAGCAAGCTCTTCGTCGAGTCTGTCTGCGTCATCCTAGGCGTGTCTTCCGGGAAGGAAACGCGCGCCCGCCGGGCCCGCGGAGACGGATGATACCACGACCTCCGCCGCCTGCCGGTAACGACGCCGTCAGCCGTCGATGATCGAGTTCATCGCCGACTCGGCGAGGAAGAAGCGGCCGACCGCGACGTCGAGGACCTCGCCCTCGTCCGACTGGAACGCGTAGCTGCCCTCCATGGTGCCCCACGTCGTCGGCAGCTCGGCCATGCTCTGGTACTCGAAGCGGTCCCCCGGCTCGAGGCGCGGCTGCTCGCCCACCACGCCCGGGCCTCGCACCTCCCGGGTCTCGCCGTTCGCGTCGGTGATGCGCCAGTGCCTGGACCTGAGGGTCATGGGCTGCTCCCCCACGTTGACGATCGTGATCTGGTACGCGTACAGCCAGCCGCGCTCACCGGGGTCGGTCCGCTGCTCCAGGAGCTGCGCCTGCGCGGACACCTCCACCCCGTGGGTGGTGGTCACGCTGTTCGGTCCCGGGGGGTCTTCGGAGGGAGAGCTCATGGGTTCGTCGCGGGTGCACCGTGGGCCGCTCACGGGCCGAGTGCAAGGGCCAGCGGTTACTCTTTGCGACGCGTCCCCTGCCGCCATGGCCGCCCCTCACACCACCCCCGACCCGCGCCCGCGCCGCGGAGCTGCGGCCGCCGCGCTTGCCGCCACGGCGCTCACGCTGGCCTCGTGCGGTTCCGTCGCCCTCTTCTCCGAGGACCCGGCCGCGCCCCGGGACCGGTCGTCGCGCTTCGACCGCTTCGTCTCGGAGCTCGACCTCGCCCTCAACGACACGGCCCCGGTCCTGGACCAGGCCCGCCGGGGCGTCTCGGAGGGCGCCGCTCGCTGGGACCCGGGCCGCCGGGCGGCGGTCCGCCGCGCGGTCGTCGAGAGCGCGACCCGCCGGCTGGAGCGGGAGTTCGACGCCGACCGGCTCGACGCGGACCGCGCGGTCACGTCGAGGG
Organism: Planctomycetota bacterium; assembly: GCA_050049155.1. Classification (GTDB taxonomy): domain Bacteria; phylum Planctomycetota; class UBA1135; order UBA1135; genus Saltatorellus. The sequence goes on from JASFWR010000219.1 coordinate 1,111, forward strand.
TCCTCCTGCAGGACCTCACCCGGCTCGCCGAGGCGCGGGAGCGAGCGGCCGAGCCCGCTCTGACCCCCTGGTCCGGCCCCCTCGTGGAGGCCCCCTCCGTACTGTCCCGTGAACAACCGCGGCGCACCGAGGGCGACCTCGGGGGCTGGCGAATCGCCCTCGAGGAGCTGGCGCAGGGGGTCGACCCGAGCGGCTGGCAACCGTCCGACACCCCCGGGGCCCGGGACGCCGAGGTCGCCCTCCGCACCGCCGACCTCCTCGCGCGCCTGGAGGGCTCCACCGGCGCCGGCGATCGGGAGGACCCGCTGCTCGGGCCGCTCCAGGTCGCCAGAGCCGCGCTCTCCGGAGCCGCGCCGGACGAGCTCCCCGGGTCGGACCTCGGACCGGACCTCGGGCTGGCGCTCCAGCGCCGCTACGCGGCCGCCTCGGCCAGCGCCGCCATGGGCGCCGAGTTCGGGGCGTCGGCGTTCGGCGCGCTGGAGGGGGAGGCGCGCGCCCGATGGCTCACGCTCCTCCACGGGGCCGCGGGGATGGAGGCCGAACCGGAGCGCCTGCGGGAGATCGCCCGCGGGGAGCTCGACCGGTTGACCGTGGAGCTCGCGCGCGCGGCCGGGGTCGCGGACGCGGATCAGGAGGACGTCCTCCCGGCGACGGCGCGACTCGCCCTCCGCGCCCTGCGCTCCGGCGAGCGGCCGATCCCGGGCGCCCGACGCGCCCCTAGGGACCCGGAGCTCCTCTGGTCCACCCTCGAGGGCCGCGTCGGCGAGCTCGTCGCCGCGCCGCCCCCGATCCTCATCGAGGCCGACGTGGCCACCCCCTACGAGCGACCGGTGGGCCGCTGGAGCTCCTTCGTCCCCGGCAACCTCGTCCCCCACGACGACCCCCTCGCGCGGCCGCCGGTCCACCTCGCGGCGCCGCCCGGGGCCGAGTTCCTCCCGGACTGGTTGCGCGAGGCCGAGGCGCTGCGGGACGGGATCCCGGGTCGGGCCGTGGTCGACGCCTTCCGGCGCGCCGCCGTCGACGTGCCGCCCCTCCTCCGGACGCCCACGAGGAGCGCCTTCGAGGAGGGGTGGGGCCTCTACGCCGTCGCCGCCGCGGCCGAGGCCGGGCTCCTCAAGGAGGTGGACATGGGCTTCGGCAGGATCGCCCAGGAGCTCTGCGCCTTCGCCGCAATGCTGACCGACCTGGGCGTCAACGAGGAGGGGTGGTCCCACGACCAGGCGGTGGAGTTCCTGCTGGAGGTCACGCCGCTCCCCGAGGCCGCGGTGGAGCACACGACCATGCGCTGCTTCGCCCACCCTGGACGTAGCGCGATGCCCGCCATGGGCCTGCTCCGCCTGCGCGCGCTGCGCCGCGGCGCCGAGGGCGCCCTGGATCAGCGGTTCGACGCCGCATCGTTCCACGCCGCCCTGCTCGGCGGCGGGCCGGTCCCCATGACCGAGGTGGACGGCCGGATCCAGCGCTGGCTCGAGCAGGGCGCCCCCTACCCCTGATCCGGCCCCTGATCCGGCCCCGCACCCGGCCCCGACTGACCGACGGAGTGCGGTCCGGGCCCCCTAGCCCTCCTTCTTCGCGTCCGCTCCGCCCGCGGCGGGCGGGGCCGACGCGCCCTCCGCGGCGGGCGCCTCCTCGGGCGGATCGAAGTACTTCTCCCGGATCCACTCGGGCTGCCACCGATCGGGCTGCCGCTTCGCGCCGGTGAGGTCCACGCGCAGGGGCGCGAGCTCCTCCACGACCAGCGGGTCGGGGTCCCCCGTCACCCGTCGCCACGTGGCCAGCTCGCGCTCGAGGCGCGCGATGTGCGCGCCGTAGGCCGGGTTCCCCGCCAGGTCCATGGTCTCCAGCGGGTCGGCGGCCAGATCGAACAGCTGGCGGTGGCCGACCTTCGGGTAGACGCAGAGCTTGAAGCGCCCGTCCGTCACGGCCCGCTGGGTCTTCCCCATGGAGAGGTAGAGGGAGTCGCGCACCTGGGTGACGTCGCCGTCCCACAGCGGGCGGAGGTCCTCGCCGTGGATCGGCTCCTCCACCGCCACGTCCACGAGGGACAGCAGCGTCGGGTAGAGGTCGTAGAGGTAGGTGAGCGCCGTGAGGTGCTGCCCCGCCGGGATCCCCGGGCCGGAGATCATCATCGGCGCGCGCAGGCTGTGCTCGTAGACGCTCTGCTTGCCGAGCAGGCCGTGGCTCCCCACGGCGAGCCCGTGGTCGGCCGCGTAGACCACGATGGTGTCGCGGCCGTCCCCGCGGGCGTCCACGGCCCCGAGCACCCGGCCCACCGCGGCGTCCAGGTGCTCGATCAGCCCGTAGTACTCGGCGAGCTGGTCCCGCACGACCTCGGGGTCCCGCGGCCAGGCACCGAGCTTCTCGTCCCGCACCTTGAGGAAGCCGTTGTCGAACTCGTGCTGCGCGCGGAAGTTCCCGGGCAGCGGCGGGCGCTCGCGGTCCCGCCACTCGAGGGGCGGGTCGCGCGGGTCGTGGGGCGCGGTGAAGGCCACGTAGCAGAAGAAGGGCGCGTCGTCCGGGGCCGACGAGATGAAGTCCACCGCCGCGGCGGAGAAGACGTCCGAGGAGTGCCCGTCCGCGTGACGCTTCTCGCCGAACTCCCCGTCCGCGACCATGTCGACCACGGGGACGTGGTTGTGGTCCGACATGCCGCCGAACATGATCTCGCGGCCCGACTGGAAGCTCCGCGAGAAGGACGCGCGGCCGTTGTGCCACTTGCCGGTCCCGAACGTGCGGAAGCCGGACTCGCCGAGGAGCTCGCCCAGGGTGCGGCACCCGTCCATGGTGCCGTGGTCGATCGAGTGGTAGGCGCGGCCGGTGTGCAGCATGGCCCGGCTCGGCGCGCAGACCGCCCCGTGGGACGACCCCATGCAGTAGGACCTCCGGAACGACACGCCCTCCGCGGCGATGCGGTCCATGTTCGGGGTGCGGATGGCCGGGTTGCCCCAGGCGCCGATGGTGTCGACGCGCTGGTCGTCCGCGAAGATCAGGAGGATGTTGGGCCGCTCGTCGGGGGTGTCCGGCGCGGCCGCGGCGGCGTCGCCGGGGGCGGCCGGGGCCGCGGGGTCCGCGGCGTCCTGGGGCGTCGCGAGGCTCGCCAGCGCGGCAGCCGCGAGGAGCAGGTGGATGGGGTGGCGCATGGCCCGAGTCTATCGGGCGGGCGCCAGCCGACGGGCTCGGGCTCGACGGGTATGCTCCTGGCCGGCGCCCCACCCGAATCGCTACGCACCCCACCGCCTCGCCGCCATCATGTTCCTCCCCCTCCTGCTCGCCGCCGCCGTGTCCACGGGCCCCTCTGCCCCGTCCGCCCACGCGGCTCCCGCCAATGCTCACCCGTCACGCCCCGCGGCAGCGAGCGCGCACGACGATCGCTCCGACCTGGTCGTCCTGAAGGACGGCAAGCAGGTCGAGTGCAGGGTGATCCTGGAGACCGAGGACAGCGTGCTCACGCGGCGGGGTTCGAGGAAGAAGGAGTACCCGCGCGAGGAGATCGCCGAGATCCACTCCGTCGAGCGCAGCCTGCGGCAGCTCTTCGAGCGCTACGACGCGCTGCCCGAGCGGACCCCCGCGGCCCTCGCCGAGCTCGCCCTCTTCTGCGAGCAGAACGAGCTCCCCAGCGAGGCGCGGAACCTCTGGATCCAGGTCCTGACCCTCGACCCCGAGAACGAGCAGGCCTGGACCGAGCTCGGGGGCGTCCACACCGAGCGCCGCGGCTGGCGGCTCAAGGTGCGCGGCCGCTTCTACACGCTCGACCAGCTCCGCGAGCGCGTCTCCGACTGGAAGCACGCCATGGAGCTGCCTACGGCGCACTTCCTCCTCAAGACGGACATCGAGCCCGAGCGGGCGCTCAACATCGCGCTCAACCTCGAGCGGGCCTACATGACGTTCTACGACGTCCTCGGCGAGGCGCTCGAGCTCCAGGTCTTCGACGAGGTCCCGGAGGTCCACGTCTTCAAGGACCCCAAGGACTACCCCACGCCACGGTTCCAGGGGGACCAGGCCTGGTTCAGCCGCGGCGAGAACACCGTGTACGTGAACGGCGCGGCCCCCGACGTCGCGCGCGCCGCGGTCTTCAAGCTGACCCACGCCCTCGTCCTGAACTCCTTCCGGCGCACCATCGGCGGCAACGGCAGCATCGCCCCGTGGACGGAGCGCGCCCTCGGCGAGGCGTTCTCCTACGCCCTGCGGGTCGAGGACGGGGTCGCGAGCTGGGAGTTCGGGCGGCCCATCCTCGAGTACTTCCGCTTCCAGGCGGCCGACTCCGAGCCCCTGGAGATGAAGCGCGTCGTCGCCGCCGGGTACGGGGCCTTCAACAACGGCACCGACGCGCGCCGCTACAACGCGGAGTGCCACACGCTGATGTTCTTCCTCCTCCACGCGGAGGAGGGCCGCTACCGCGACGGCGTCGCCAGCTACATGCGCAGCTCCTTCAAGGGCCAGAGCGCCGCCACCCACCTGGAGAAGGCCCTCGGCGTGAAGCTCAAGGAGCTGGAGCCCCGGTGGCAGGCGTTCGTCGCGGAGACGGCGGGACGATGAGGTCCGCTCGGGCGCCCTGGCTCCTCGCGGCCGCGGCCACGCTGGCGGGGCTCAGCGGCTGCGTGCTCTCGGAGGACGAGCGGATCGACCGCGAGCTCGCCGCGGGCGACTTCGCCCTCGTCACGACGCCCCTCACCGGCGACCTCAAGACGCCGGCGACCTTCTCCTTCGCGGCGGGGTCGACGGTGCACCTCGCGGACAACCGCTTCGACTCCTTCGAGATCGAGGGCCTGCTGCGGGCGTCCATCGCCCGGCGATGCGAGCCCCTCGGCCTCACCCCGGTCGCCACCGGCGGTCGGTACCGCCTCGGGTACCTCGTCACCGCGGACGACGGCGCGATGGTCGAGGAGGCCATGGCGACCATCGGCCTGCCCGCGCCCGCTGACGGGGCGCCGCGTCCGCTCCCGCGCGGCACGCTGCTGCTCGCCCTCGGCGCCCCGGGCTCGCGGGACCTGCTCTGGCGGGGCTCGCTGGAGGGCGCGATCGACCCGGAGAGTGACCCTGGAACGAGGCAGGAGCGCGTCGACCTCGCGGTCGCCGCGCTCCTGCGTGAGCTCGAGGGGGCCGCCAGCGGGCGGCGTCCCTGATCAGGTCCTCGACGCGTCGAAGATGCTCTGGATGGCGTCGTTCAGCATCCCGTCGAAATCGCCTTCGGACTGCTTGGCGGACAGGCCCTCGGAGAGCGCGCGGGAGAAGCTCGCGATCATGCCCGAGTTCAGGGCCAGGCGGCGGTTGGACTCCTCGCGG
>JASFWR010000220.1:0-6392 GCA_050049155.1 Planctomycetota bacterium
CCCGCGGGGCCCGGCCAGGGGAGCGTCCCCTCGCCCGAGTCTCTCCCGCCCCTAGTCGTCCCGCCCCTGGGAGCCGAGGAACAGCATCACGTAGTAGGCGAGGGTCGCCACCGAGGTGACGGCGCCCGCCACGTAGGTCATGGCCGCCGCCCCCAGGACCCGGTCGACGCCGTGGCGCTCCGCGTCCGTCCGGGCGATGCCCGCCTCCGCCAGCACGCGCTTCGCCCGGCTCGACGCGTCGAACTCCACGGGGAGGGTCACCAGCTGGAAGAGGACCGTGACGGCCAGGAGTCCGATGCCCGCGAGCATCAGGAGGCCCCCGAGCGCGGTGGCCTGCATGAAGAGCCCGAGCATCAGCGGGAGGGTCCAGAAGCGGGAGCCGAACTGCACCGCCGGCACCAGCGCGCTGCGCATCCCGAGCCAGTGGTAGCCCGCCACGTCCTGGATGGCGTGCCCCGCCTCGTGGGCCCCCACCGCGATCGCGGACACCGAACGGCCGTCGTACACCTCCGGGGAGAGGCGCAGGGTCCGCGTGCGGGGGTCGTAGTGGTCCGACAGGAACCCGCCCACCCGCTCGATGGTCACGGTGGCGCCGCCCGCCCGCGCCACGGCCGCCGCCGCCTGGGCCCCGGTCATCCCGCTGCTGACGCCCACCCGGGCGTACTCGTTGAAGGTCGACTTGACCCTGGAGCTGGCCCAGAAGCCGAGGGCCAGGCAGGGGGCGAGGATGAGCCAGTAGACGGGGTCGAAGAGCATGGTCGGGGTCCTGGCTCCTTATAGGTCGCCGCGGGCCCCCGATTCCAGGGGCCCGGTCCTGGAGGGGTCCGCGCGTCGACCCGAGGCTCCGCGCGGCGTCCTACAATGCTCCCGCGATGCCCCTCCACTTCGACTGCAACGCCACCACCGCGGCCTCCGAGGCCGTGGTCGAGGCCATGGTCCCCTGGCTCGGCCGCCCCGGCGCGAACCCCTCCGCCACCCACGACTCCGGTCGGGAGGCCGCCGGGGCCGTGCGCGCGGGCCGCGCCGCCGTGGCGGCCCTCGTCGGCGCCCGGAACCCGTCGACCATCGTCTTCACCTCGTGCGGCTCGGAGAGCACGTCCATGGCCTTCCACAGCGCCACGCTCGCGCGACCGGGACGGCCCACGGTGATCTCCACCGCCGAGCACAGCGCCACGCGCAAGTGCGCGGAGCGCGCGGGTCCCGTGGTGGAGGTCGGCGTGAACGGCGACGGGGCGCTCCGGACGGAGGAGGTCCTCGCCGCCATCGCCGAGCGGCCCGCGCTGGTCTCCCTGATCCTGCTGAACAACGAGACGGGCGTGATCAGCGACCTCGAGCCCATCGGCGCGGCGTGCCGGGAGCACGGCGTCCTCTTCCACGTGGACGCCGTCCAGGCGCCGGGGAAGATGGTCCTCGACGTGGAGCGCCTCGGCTGCGACTACCTGGGGCTGTCGGCCCACAAGTTCCACGGCCCGCGCGGGATCGGCGCCCTCTACGTGCGCGAGGGCGCGCCGGTGACGCCCATGGTGGTCGGGGGCCCCCAGGAGGCCGAGCGGCGCGCGGGCACGGAGAACGTCCCGGGGATCGTCGGGATCGGCGTGGCGGCGGAGCGCGCGGCCGCGCTGGCGGCGTCGGACGAGGCGCAGGCGGAGCTCGGCGCCCGGCGCGACCACCTCGAGCGCCTGATCCTCGAAGGGTGCCCCGGGACCGTGGTCCACGGGCGCGGGACGCGCCGCGCCGCGAACACGACCAACCTCGGCTTCGACCTGGCCGCCACCGGCCTCGACGCCGCCGCCATGGTCGGGCTGCTGAGCGCCCAGGGCCTGGAGGTGAGCGCGGGGTCCGCGTGCAACGCCACCCGCTCCGCCCCCTCCCCCGTGCTCCTCGCCATGGGCGTGGACGCGGGCCTCGCCGCGTGCTCCCTGCGTCTCTCCCTGGCTCACCAGGGGACACCCGACAGTTCGACGCAGGAGCAGGTGGAGCAGGGCGCAGCGGCCGTGGTCGAGGCCTACGCCTCCCTGGCCTCGCTCTCCTCGGCCTGAGACCTCCGGGGGTGCGAATGCGAATCGGAAGAGGGAATCCGCCCCTGGGGGCCAGCGCGGGTACCCTTCCGGCCGATAGCGCTCCTGGATCCGGACCATGCCCTCCCCCAAGAAGACCTACCGCACGAGCGTCTCCGGCCTCCTCGCCCCCCGTCACGTCTTCTCCGACGAGGACGGGAAGGAGGTGGGCACCCTCCAGGTCTCGCGCAACCGCCTCGGGCTGATCGTCGGCGCCGTCTGGCGGCCGGTGAAGGGTGAGGTGGTCGAGATCCGCCGTGATCCCGGGCTCCTGCGGGCGCAGTTCGCCTGCTGGACCGAGGCCCGGGAGTGGCTCGGGTCCACCATCCGGCCCGGCTTCATGCGGCGGACGATCGAGATGTGGACCGGCGGCAAGCCCCTGCGGCTCGTGCCGACCCTCGGCTTCGGCCGCGGCTGGCGGGTCGTGGGCACCAAGTCGGGCCTCGTGGCCCAGTCGGACCACGGGCTGCTGTCCCGCAACGCCACCCTCCAGACGTTCCGCAAGATCGACCTGGAGCTCCTGGTCTTCGCCTACTTCATCGGCGGCGTGGCCCTCTGGGAGAGCTTCCTCCCCACCTCCCTGGAGTCCGTGGACCGGGCGGCGCCCGCCACGGCCCGCGGCTAGGCGGCGGCGAGGATTTCGGCCCGGCGAGCCCCGTAAGGCCTCATCCGGGCCTCGCCCGGAGCCGATAAGCCCAGGGGAGCCCCGGCCTGTCCCGGCCCGGAACATTCTTCCAGGAGCCGGGAAGCCCCTCCCCGGCGCGTCGTCCGAGCTTGCTCGGCAGCCGTCAGCCGCTCCCAACACAGGGCCCACGACTCCCTCCGAGAACACCCATGAAGCCCCTCCTCGCCCTCGTCTCCATCGTCGTCCTCGCCTTCGGGCTGTACGTCACGCTCTTCTCGGCCAGCTCCATGGAGACGGTCCCCGAGGAGACGGTGACGGTCACGCCGTCGCCGGTGGGCTCCGAGGGTCCGGCCCAGGGAGCCGGCGAGAGTGACCTGGCGGACGTGGGCTCGAACGGCGGCCGCGAGATCGGGGACGTGGGCACGGTCACCAGCGCCATGGGCGAGGGCGACCTCGCCGACGTCGCCCTCGGGACCGGGATCCTCCGCGGCAGCGTCGTGACCGGCGAGGGGCAGGGCGTCGCAGGCGCCAGGGTCACCCTGACCCGCTACGGCTCGGAGTCCTTCTTCCTGGGCGACGTCGACCGCTCCAAGGACGCCGAAACCCTGACCGGCCCCGACGGCTCCTTCGAGTTCAACGGGGTGCCCGAGTTCGGGAGCTACGCGCTGATCGCCAGCATGGAGGGCTTCACCCGCACCGAGATCCCGTCCATCGTGGTCCAGGACGGGCAGGTCACCGAGGTGCCCCCCATCACCCTCGGCACCGGCGTGGTCGTGCGGGGCCGCGTCACCGACTCCGGCGGCAACGCGGTCCCCGGCGCGAAGCTCGTGCTCTCCCAGAACGTCTTCAACGTCCGGAGCGCGGACGCGGACGTCCGGGACGGCGAGAGCGCCGAGGCGGAGTCCGACGAGAACGGCCTCTACCGGTTCACCAACGTGGCGCCCCGCGCGAACTACGCCATGCGCGTGTCCGCCGACGGCTACGGGTCGATCACCGAGCTCGCCATCGCGGTCCTCGAGGACGAGGACACGGAGAAGGACTTCGTGCTGGAGGTCGCCTCGCTCATCGCCGGCACCGTCCGCGCCAGCGACACCGGCGAGCCCATCGCGGGCGTCGCGATCGAGGCCTACTCCATCAACAACGTCAAGGCGCGCTCGGCCACCTCGACCCGCACCAACGAGGCGGGCGACTTCGAGATCGCCGACATCAACCCGGGGCCGTACCAGATCGTGGCCCGCCACCCGCGGTACAAGGCCGAGGCGCGGACCCGCGTGGACTCCGGCGAGATGGACGTCTCGATCATGCTCGAGCCGCTCCCGGTGGTGACCGGCCAGGTGGTGGACCTGTCCACCGGCCGCCCGCTCAAGAACTTCGAGGCCCAGCTGCGCCAGTCCATCGCCAACAGCGAGGGGCTCTCGTCGGCCGTGGCGGGGACCCGCGCGCGCTTCGAGGACCCCGAGGGGCGCTTCGAGATCATGGTGCCCAAGGCGGGCGAGTACATGGTCGAGGCCATGGCCAACGGCTTCGCGGAGACGAGCTCCGACCGCTTCTCCGTCCAGATCGGCAACAGCGCCTCGGGGATCGTCGTCCGCATGACCCGCGGCGGCACGCTCGTCGGCAAGGTCACGGGCGACGGCGGCCAGCCCCTGGAGGGCGCCGTGATCGAGACCCACGACAAGGAGTGGTCGGACGACCTCTTCTGGCAGTCCCTGGGCGCCGCGGCGCCCGGCAAGGCCTCGGAGACCACGGCGCGCACGGCCGCCGACGGCAGCTTCAAGCTCGACGCGCTGACCCCCGCCAACTACCAGCTCGTGGTCAAGCACCGCGACCACGCCACCAAGTACGTGCGCGACATCGTCCTCGCCGAGGGCCAGGAGTTCAGCGTGCCGACGATCCAGCTGGAGAAGGGCGCCGTGGTCACGGGCATGGTGCTCGGCCCGGGCGGGTCCCCCATGGCCGGGGCCGTCGTGAAGATGTTCCCCACCTCCGCCGGCGGCGGGCAGCACTCCGCGTCCACCAACGGCCAGGGCGAGTACACCCTGAGGAACGTCCGCGGCGGCTCCTACAAGATCCACGCGACGAGGGCCCGGAGGGGCGGCGAGAGCCCGTTCCAGGAGAACAGCGACCTGAAGCGGACGCAGCGCACGATCGCCGTCCAGAACGGCCAGAACCTCTCGGGCGTCGACTTCCGGCTCTCGGACCGCTGAGCGCCGCCGGGCCCCCACGAGCGAGGCCCTCCCCCGCGCAAGGCGCGGGGGAGGGCCTCGCTCTTGCACGGATCGAACCCCGGGCGGGCAGGCGACCGGGGCTGGCGTGTGCATCCGGTGGGCCGTCCTGCTCCAATGGGCCCATGAGCGCTCCGAAGGGCACCCGCTCCCGCCGGACCCCGCAGCCGCGCCCCAGCGCCCGGGTCACCGAGCCCCTCGCCACCACGGGCGAGTGGAACGAGGCCGATTGGTCGCGGTTCCTGACCGAGCGCTTCGAGCACCCGGTGGAGGTCTCCTTCGGCCGCTCCCGCTCCGCGCCGGTGCAGGCACGGGCCTTCGAGACGCCCGAGGGGCTCCCCGGGTGGCAGCTCCGCCTGCACCGGATGTTCTCGGAGGCCCCCGAGGAGGTCCGCGACGCCCTCGCGACCTGGCTCCGCGCCGGCCGCCGGGCGCGGAAGGCGGGGCCGGTGCTGGACGAGTGGATCCACGCGACGATCGCGAGCCTCCCCCGCCGTCAGGCCCGGATCTCGATCGAGCCGGCCGGGAACGTGCACGACCTGGAGGCCCTCGCGGTGCCGCTGATCGTCGGGGAGTTCGCCAACGACTTCACGCCCCGGGGGCCCCACGAGCGCCCTCGCATCACCTGGGGACGACGGGGACGCAGCAAGTCCCGCCGCTCCCTGCGCCTCGGCAGCTTCGAGCCGGAGAGCCGCGTGATCCGGATCCACCCGGTCCTCGACCAGCGCGCCGTGCCCGCCTGGTTCATCTCCTTCGTGCTGAAGCACGAGCTGCTCCACGCGGTGGTCCCGACCTACCGGGACGCGGCCGGCCGCTGGGTGCACCACGGGCCGGACTTCAGGGCGCGGGAGGCCTCGTGGCCCGACCACGCGCCGGCCCTCCGCTGGGAGCGCCGCAACCTGCCACGCCTCATCCGCTCCGCCCGCCTCGGGACCGAGCTGCGCGTCCGGCGCGGCGACCTCGAGGTCCCGGGGGAGCTACGCGAGGCGCCCTCGCGGAGTCCGCTCGTCGACCCGCGCCGGCATGACGGGACTGGCCAGCAGGGCGAGCTGCCCTTCTGACCGCGCCCGAGGCGCGGTCACTTCGTGCGCTGGCCGTAGCCCTCGGCCGTGTCGACGATGGCCGCGTCGGTCAGGCACGTGCCCAGGATGTTGCCGCCCAGGGCCTCGATGGTGTTGACCGTCTGCTCCACGTAGTGGCGCGGCGTGTAGCCCAGGCGCACGACCATGAGCACCCCGTCCGCGATCGCGCCGAGCTGGCTCGCGTCGGAGATCGTCAGCGCCTGCGGGGTGTCGATGATCACGTAGCTGTAGCGCTGGCGGAGCGCGTTGAGCACGGTCTTCATCCGCTCCGAGCCGATCAGCTCGGAGGAGTTCTTCGGCTGCGCGCCGGCGCTCATGACCGAGAGGCCCTTCACGGAGGTCCTCCGGATCGCCGCGCCGATGGCCAGGCTGCCCGTCAGCACCTCGGTGAGCCCCTGGCGAC
>JASFWR010000221.1:0-6383 GCA_050049155.1 Planctomycetota bacterium
CGAGGGCCTCCTCGGCGATGACCGCGAGGACCAGCTCCCGCAGGGCGCGCTCCTCGTGGGACCGCTCCTCCGCCGACACGGCCCCCATGCGCGCCACCCCGAACAGCGAGGTCACCACGGCCGCCGCATCGATGGCCCGCTGGTCCGCGGCCGTCGCCTCCGCCGCCTGCAGCTCGAGCCGCATGAGCCGCTGGGGCTCCAGCAGCCCCGCCGCCGTGAGGCGCGCCGCGACCTCGGCCGCGCCCAGCCAGTCGAAGGCCACGCCCGCGCCGCGCTCGAAGGTCTCGCGGGAGCTGCCGTGGCCCGGCGGCCGCGGGTAGAGGAGCCGGCGCAGCGGGCCGGGGATCGAGAGGGTCTCGGGCTGCAGGGTCTCCATGAGCGCCGCGAGGGCGCGCTGCTGGTCCTCCCGCGGCACTGGACGCATGGGCACCGGCCGGCCGCCGTTCACCTCGTGCTCGTACAGCACGCCGCCGATCATCTTCACGGCGGCCTCCACCTGGTACCGGTGGTGCAGGTAGAGCGGCACGAAGACCTCCTCGAGCTCCGCCATCGGGCGGCCCAGGGCGAGGTTCCGGGCGCCGAAGGAGCGCAGCGCGATTCGCCTCACCTCGAGGGCCTCCTCGAGGGCGCGCACGGGGTCCTCCCCGTCGTCCCACAGGTTGGCGTAGGGCTGGGCCGCGCCCGCCGGCCGCGCGTCCTGGTCCGTGAGGTAGCGCAGGCCGCGGTCGACGGCGCGCTGGTGCAGCCGCTGGTGGAACTCCTCCTCGCTCTCCCCCCCGGGCACGGGCGAGTACAGCATCCGGATCGCGTGAGCGTCCCACGCGCCGACGCCGACGCCGTAGGCCTGGGAGACGTCGAGGCCCCCGCGGCCGTTCGCGCGGACGCGGGGCGCCGGGTAGTCCATCACGGAGGCCCGCTCCGACGCGCTCGCGGCGAAGTTGTGGGCGAGGCCGAGGGTGTGCCCCACCTCGTGCGCGGCCAGCTGCCGGATCCGCGCGAGGGCCAGCTCGACGGGGTCGTCGAACGCCCCGGTGCCCGTCTTCTCGGCGCCGAGCAGGCCCTCGAAGAGCACGCGGTCCTGGCGCACCCGGAGCGAGCCGAGGCTCACGTGCCCCTTGATGATCTCCCCCGTGCGCGGGTCGCTGATGGCGTTGCCGTAGCTCCACCCGCGGGTGGAGCGGTGCACCCACTGGATGACGTTGTGGCGCACGTCCAGGGGGTCGAGGTCCGCCGGGGCCACCTCGACCCGGAAGGCCCCGGGGAAGCCCGCCTCGGAGAAGGCCTCCGCCCACCAGGAGGCGCCCTCCACCAGCGCGGACCGCACGGGCTCCGGGGCCGCGGCGTCCACGTAGTAGACGATGGGCTCCACCTCGCCCGTCTCCGGATCGGGGGCGAGGCGGTGCCGGACCGCGAGGCGCTGGGCGAGGGGCCGGTCGAGGTCGACGCCGTAGTCGAGGTAGCGCACGGAGAAGGCCCCCATGCGCGGGTCGAAGCGGCGCGGCGCGTAGCCACCGTCGGGCAGCCGCACGAAGCCCTGCCGCTGGACGAAGGTGAGGGCGCCGCCGTCCGGAGCGCTGCTCCGGGCCAGGGCGCCGGGCGCGTCGGAGGTGAAGGTGAGCACCGCCGCGAACTCAAGGTTGTCCGGGAAGGCCCGGCAGCGGGCGACGTCGAGGGCCGAGCGGTCGGCGGCGAGCTGGAACTTGCCCTGGCCGCTGCTGGAGAGGGTGCGGCGGATGCCGTGGGCGTCGCGGACGAGGAAGTCCGTCAGATCCACGAGGACGCGCCCGTCGCGGGCGCGCTCCGCGGGCTCCCCGCCCCAGAGGACCGAGGTGGCGAAGGACTGCGCCGCCGCCGCGCGCTCGCGGGCGTCACCGGAGGAGGCGCGGTAGCGCGTGTTCAACTGCTCGAGCAGCACCCTCCCCCCGACGCTCCGGAAGCGCACCAGCCGCGCCCCCCCCATCTGGCCCCGGTCCAGGCCGACGTCGTTGGCGCCGAGGCCGGTCTCGATGCCCTCGACGTGGAGGAGCCGGACGTGCTCCCCGGCCGCGTCAGGGGCCGGGAGCCAGACCCGCGCCGTGCCCGCCTCGCGGTCCAGCCGCACGTCCAGCAGCGGGGGCCCGTCCCCGCCCGCCGCGCCGCGCTCGACGGGGCCCGGGTCGGAGGGCTGGCGGTCGCTGGAGGCGCATGCGGCAATCAGTCCCAGGGTCAGGAGTTGGAAGGCGATCCTCATGGGTCGAGGGTACGAATCCCCCCCGCGAAGGCACCTTTCCTCGCGAGGAATGGGGGCCCGGCCGGGCCTCTCGGCATACCCTCCTCGCATGTCCGGCCTGTTGCACTCGGAAGGCGGCCTCCAGGGGCTGTTCTCGCCCGCTGAATCGGGGTCCTCGAGCGAGGAGGCCCCCTCGGGGCTGGAGCCCCTCCTGGAGGAGAACCTCTGCACCCTCCTGGGTGACCCGGCCGGGGAGCGGCTCATCGAGCGGATCCTCCTCGCCGACAGCGGGAAGCACGTGATCATCGGGGGGCCCAACCCGCCCCTCTACCGCTTCCGGGGCCGCCTGCGCGAGTTCACCGTGCGCGAGCGGGAGCTGGAGAGCTCCGTGCAGGAGGTCGAGGACGGCGAGACGGTGTTCCTGTTCGGCCTGAGCCTCGGGGAGCAGGCGGCGCACATCCTGCGGACCCGGCCGAACTGCAAGGTCATCGCCTGGGACCGCGACCCGTGGCTCATGCGCCTGGCCCTCACGGGCCAGGACTACAAGTACTCCCTGGGGACGGGCCGGCTCACCCTGGCCCTCGGCGCCGACCTCGTGGACCACCTGCCGAAGCTCGGTGGCTTCCGTGTCCTCTTCCACCCGGTCCTGAGGGACTTCTACGAGGACGAGCTTCGCCTGGCAGAGGAGGCCATGCGCGGCGAGTACGAGGAGGCCGGCCGCCGCTGGGTCGGGCTCGGCATGGGCGGGGTGGTCTACAACGAGCTCAGCGCCGCCGTGCGGGCCGAGGGCTACTCCGTGTTCCCCCTCGAGGTGCGCCGATGGGACCCCAGCGAGACCCGCAGGGCCCTGGAGCGCCTGCGCCCCGAGCGCGTCATCACCATCAACTACGACTCCTCGGTCGCGGCGATCTGTCACGAGCTGGAGGTCCCCCTGGTGGCCTGGGAGGTGGACCCGAAGACCGACCGCCCCCCCGCCCCCCTGTCGGGAGGCGAGGACTTCCGCGTCCTGACCGTGCACCCCCGGGACGTGGACGAGCTCAGGAGCGCGGGCTTCTCCTCCGTCGACTACCTCCCCATCGGGGTCGACACGGACAAGCGCCACCCCGTGGAGCTGAGCGACGTCGAGCGCAGCCGCTTCGCCGCGCGGGTCTGCTTCGTCGGCTCGAGCCTCACGGACCGCGCGCGCCGCTTCAAGCGCCTCTTCCTGCAGCTCCACGCCTCCTTCGACTGCGCGTCCGAGGAGCGCTTCGACGAGACGTCCGAGCGCCTCGAGCGCGTCCTGGCGGCGGAGCGCGCCGACTACGCGGTCTACGACTCCGACCAGCTCCTGGAGGAGCACTTCGGGACCTTCCTCGAGGCGGCCCGCCGCAACGGCACGCCGGACGACCCCAAGAAGTGGGTCGCGGAGATCGTCGCCTCCCAGAAGCGCGTGGCCTACGTCACGGCCCTCAGCGACTTCGGGATCCACGTGTGGGGCGATGATCGCTGGCGAGAGGTCGCCGCCAACGTGTCCGGCCTCCACTACCGCGGGCTGGCGGAGCAGGGCCACGAGCTGACCTGCGTCTACAGCGGCGCCGAGGTCCACGTGGACGTGAACCGGATCTACCAGCCGGAGGCGATCCCCATGCGGGTCTTCAACGTCCTGGCCTGCGGCGGCTTCCTCATCGCGGAGCACTCCGACTCCATCCAGGAGGCCTTCGCGGTCGGCGAGGAGATCGAGACCTACCGCACCATCGACGAGCTCGAGTCGAAGGTCGCGCACTACCTCGCGAACCCCGGGGAGGCGCGCGCGATCGCCGAGCGAGGCATGGCGGCCGTGCGGAATCGCCACACCATGCGCACGCGGGTGAAGTCGCTGCTCGCCTGAGGCGGGATGTGTCCGGGAAGAATCTTCGACGCGACGCCTTGCGCCGCGCTCGGGCAGGACTAATCTCCCGCCTCGCCATGAACGTCACGGTCTCCAGCGCGCTCGTCCATCACCACCACGGCCCCACCCGGGCCGGGTGCTGAGCACGCGTGGACTGACAGTCGTTCCACCGCTCAACGCCGGCCCTCGGGCCGGCGTCTTTCGTTGACGGCGGTCCGTGGGCCGGCTTCCCCCTCTCGAGGAAGCCGAAGTGACCCTCCAGCTCGACCCCCGCTCCGACGCGGCGCCCGACCGCGCGCCGTCCCCGTCCCCCGCGTCCGCTCCCCGGACGCCCCTGCGCCTGGCCCTCCCGAAGGGCCGCCAGCAGGACCAGGTCGTCCGCCTCCTCGCCGAGGCGGGCGTGACCGTGTCCATGGACGGCCGCGCCTACCGCCCGACCGTCTCCCTCCCCGACGTCGAGACCAAGCTGCTCAAGCCGCAGAACGTGGTGGAGATGCTGGGGGCCGGCGCCCGCGACGTGGGCTTCGCCGGCGCGGACTGGGCGGAGGAGAAGGCGGCCCCGCTGGTGGAGCTCCTCGACACCGGTCTGAACCCGGTGCGCATCGTCGCGGCGGCCCCGGCGGAGCTCCTCGACGGGGACGGGCGCCTCCCCGCCCGCCCGCTCGTGATCGCCACCGAGTACCGGCGGCTCACCGAGGCGTGGATCCAGCGCGCGGGCCTCGACGCCCGGGTCCTGACCACCTGCGGCGCCACCGAGGTCTTCCCTCCCGAGGACGCCGACCTGATCGTCGACAACACGTCCACCGGATCCACCCTCCGCGCCAACGGGCTCACCGAGGTCGCGGAGCTCGCCACCTCCTCCACCCGCCTGTACGCCAGCGCGGCCGCGGCGGCCGACCCGGGGCGCCGGGCGAGGCTGGACGAGCTCGTGCTCCTGCTGCGCTCCGTGCTCGACGCGCGGCAGCGGATCATGCTGGAGCTCAACGTGGGGTCCGACGACCTCGACGCGGTGCTCGACGTGCTGCCGAGCATGCGCCAGCCCACGATCGCCGCCCTCCGGGGCGACGCGGGCTTCGCCGTCCGCGCGGCGATCCCCCGCGCGGCCGTGGCCGACCTCGTCCCCAGGCTGAAGCAGCTCGGGGCCAGCGACCTGGTCCTCTCCGGCGTGAGCCAGCTGGTGCCGTGATGGAGCCCCTCACCGCCGTCGGCCCCCGCCCGACCCTCAGTCCGGACTCGCGTCCGACCCCCTGCGCGGACTCGCGTCCGACCCCCTGCGCGGACTCGCGTCCGACCCCCCGCCCGAACCCGGGCGTCCGCCCCGCCTACGCCCCCGCCCGCCCGGGGACGCCCTGCGACCTGTGGCTCGCGGGGAACGAGGGGCGGCCGCCTGCGACGCTCGACCTGCGGGTCGCGCCGGACGAGCTCGGCCGCTACCCCTCGACCGCCGCCCTCGAGGCCCGCGCGGGGGCGGCCTTCGGCGTCGCCCCGGAGCGGGTCCTCGTGACGGCGGGCGCCGACGACGGGCTCCTGCGCGTGGCCCTCGCCTTCCTCGCCCCCGGGCGGGAGCTGATCCTCCCCACGCCCACGTTCGAGATGATCCCCCGCTACGCGGCCCTGGCGGGCGGCGACGTGGTGAGCGTGCCCTGGGGGGACGGGGCCCCGTATCCCGTCGACGAGGTCCTCGCGGCGATCACGCCCAGGACCTCGGTCGTCGCCGTCGTCAGCCCGAACAACCCCACCGGCGCCGTGGCCCGCGCCGAGGACCTCCGGCGCATCGCCGCCGCCGCCCCGGGCGCCCTGCTGCTCGTGGATCAGGCCTACGCCGAGTTCGCCGGCGAGGACCTGACCTCGGCCGCGCTCGCCCTGGAGAACGCCGTGGTCCTGCGGACCATGTCCAAGGCGTACGGCGCCGCAGGGCTCCGGGTGGGCTTCGCCCTCGGCGCCCCCGACCTGCTGGCGCCCCTGCGCGCTGCGGGGAACCCGTACCCGGTCGCCGCCCCCTCGCTCTCGGCGGCGGCCGCCCGCCTCGACGACGACATCACGCCCCTCGTCCGCCGGATCCGGGTGGAGCGCCGCGCGCTCACCGAGACGCTCCGCGAGCTCGGGCTCGAGGCGGCGCCGGGGCAGGGGAACTTCCTGCTGGTCCGCACCCCGCGGGCCGAGCAGGTGCGGGACCTCATAGCCGGTACCGGGGTCGCCGTCCGCGCCTTCCCCGGGGCGCCCGGCCTCGAGGACGCGCTGCGCATCACCCTGCCGGGGAGCGCGCGGCCCTTCGCCCGGCTGCAGCGGGCCCTCCGCAGCGCCCTC
>JASFWR010000018.1:0-18861 GCA_050049155.1 Planctomycetota bacterium
TCGGGCGTGGCCGCCCGTGAGGCCTCGGACCCTCCGGACTGGCCGGCTCCCGTGTCGGTGGGCGGGGAGCCGGTCCGCGTGATCCGGGAGTTCCACCCCACGACCGGCGTCCTGCTCCGCCTCGCCGCCGCGCGCCCCGAGGTGGCCGAGGGGAGCCCCCCGGTGCTCCACGGGCCCGAGTGGCGGTTCCACGAGTCCGGGATGACGCGGTCGATCCAGTGGTGGAGGGACGACGTGCCCCACGGCCCCCTGAAGCAGTGGCGACCGGTGGGGGTCCTCGCCCGCGAGGGCGTGTTCTCCAACGGCCAGCGGGACGGCCTCTGGCGCGCCTACTCCAAGAACGGGCAGCTCGTGGAGCAGTCGGTCTTCCGGGCCGGCCAGCCCGAGGGCGAGCGCCGGGCCTGGTTCGCCTCCGGGAGCGAGAAGGAGCTCGAGCGCTTTCGGGACGGGGAGCTGGAGGGCGAGCGCAAGGTGTGGGGGCGGGACGGGCTCCTCGTGCTCCAGGAGCACTACTCGGGCGGCGTGCTCGACGGCCGCTGGTCCGACTTCCACCAGGGGAGCGGCAGCCCGCGGCAGTGGGGCGAGTACCGGGAGGGGCTCCGGACCGGGACCTGGACCCGCGCGTCCGCGGGCGGGGTGACCCTCTCCACGGCCGAGTATCGGGACGGGGCACTGCACGGCCTCCTACGGAAGTGGTCGGACGAGGGCACCCTGATCGAGGAGACGACCTACGCCGACGGCGAGAAGACCGGTCCCTCCCTGACCTGGTACGCGGACGGGACGCCGCAGTCCGCAGGTGAGCTGGAGAACGGCCGCCGGATCGGTCGATGGACGTACTGGAAGAGCGACGGCGCCCTGAACGAGCGCTGGTCCGGCGTGTTCGAGGACGACCAGCGGGTCGCGCCCCTCGAGCCCGAGCCCGGCGAGTCGCGCCCTCCCGAGAAGGCTCCCCGATGATGAACGCCGCCCTGATCAGCCTGCCGCTCGTCCTCGCCGCGCTCCCCTCAGCGCCGGCACCCTCAGCTGCCTGGCAGCAGGAGGAGCGGCCGACCCCGCCGCCCTTCGAGCCCCCGCCCGAGGTGATCCCCGACGTGGAGGGTGGCGTGTTCACCCGCTTCTTCCACGAATCCGGCGCCTGCGCGCGTGAGGGCTTCCTGCTCGACGGCGCGCGCGTCGGGGTCTGGAAGGCCTGGGACGAGAGCGGCGCCCGCCAGTACCACGGCGCCTACCGGGACTACCGTCGCGTGGGGGCCTGGGTCCTCTACGGGAAGGGCGCCCGCTCGACGACGAAGGGGTACTACGACGACGAGGGCCGTCGCCATGGCACCTGGGCCATCTTCGGGAACCGCGGCGACCTCCGCCTGCGGGCCCAGTACGACCACGGGAAGCTCGACGGGCTCTTCGAGCGCTTCACCCGCAAGGGAGAGGTCGTGGAGCGGACGGGGTACGCGGCGGGCCAGAAGGACGGGCCGAGCGTGAAGCGGACCACCGGCGCGAAGGCGATGGAGGAGGAGGGGCGCTGGTCCACCGGCAAGCGCGTGGGCCCCTGGCGCTTCTACCACCCCGACGGCGCGCTCCAGCGCGAGGGCGAGTACGCGGACGGCCTCGAGCAGGGGGAGTGGATCCGGTACTTCGACAACGGCAAGCGGGAGAGCGTCGGCCGCTTCGAGGCCGGCCGTGCCGTCGGCCAGTGGTCCGGCTACTACCGACAGGGGGAGCGCCGCTTCGTCGGGCAGTTCGTGGACGGCGTCCTCAGCGGTCCGTACACCGAGTGGTGGCCGAGCGGCCAGCTCCGCGCGGAGGGGACCTACGAGAAGGGGCTGAACGAGGGGGACTGGAAGTTCTGGTCCCGCGAGGGCCAGCTCGACACCACCCGCTCCGGCCGCTACCTCCGGGGGGAGCTCGCACGATGATGCACCTCGCTGTCCTGTTCGCCGCGCCCGCCCTGGTCGTCCAGGAGCCCGAGGTGGTCTCGCTGCGCTTCGACCCGCCCGTCGGGGCCTCGATCGTGACCACCACGACCGAGACCCACGACCTCCTCCTCGAGGAGCTGCTCACCCGCCGGGGCGCGGGGCCCGCGGGCTCGAGCGACGTGGCCCTCCGGCTCCGCTCGCGGTTCGAGACGACGATCGCCGAGGGGTACCGCGAGGAGTCCGGGCGCCTGCGCCGCCGGTACCTCGGCCTCGAGGGTCGCCTCGAGCTGGTGGACCCCGCCTCCGTGGACGAGACCACGGGCGAGTGGCGCGGGGACACCCTGGCCGTCACCTCGCCCTTCGAGCAGGTCAGCGTGACCTTCCAGCCCGCGGCCGGGCATCCGGACGGGTTCGGGCGCCACTACGACGGGCGCGCGCTCCGGGAGCAGTTCCTCCCGACCCTGGACGCGCCCTTCGACTGGGGCCGCGTCCTCGCCGTGCCCGCGGGCCAGGCGGCGCGCGAGGCCCGGGTGGGGGACCGATGGGACCTCCCTCCCGCGGTGCTCCAGCCGCTGCTGTCGCCCACCGGGTTCCTCGCGTGGCGCGGGGACAAGGACGCCGACGAGCAGATCCTCCGCGCCTTCGACTGCGGCGTGGCGGGGAACCACTACCTCGGGTTCGACGGCCGCGTCGAGGGCGCCGTCACGGCCCGGGTGAAGGCCCTGGGCGGCGAGACGCCCGAGGCCCGCTTCGCGGAGGTCGAGCTCGAGTTCGACGTGACGCTGCGGTCCGACCGCTCCAGCTTCATCCAGGAGAACCGCATCGACGTCGAGGCCGAGGAGGGGATCCAGACCCTGGGCGCGCGCCTCTCCACCCGGGTGAAGGGCGGGGCGGTCGTGCGCTGGAGCCTGACGGACCACCAGCCCCTCGGGGCCGTCGTCCTCTGCGACGAGGTGGTCGAGCTCTCCGTCCAGATCCTCCCGCCGGACGGGGTGCTCGTGGAGCAGTCGATCCGCATGACCGGGGGGCTGGCCAACCGCCTGGCCTTCCGGGAGGCCACGCAGCTCCCGCCGCAGCGCACCGAGGGGCGCTGAGCCCCCAGCGCGGGAGATCCTGCGCCGGCGCCCCAGCGCTGGCCGCTGAGCACCGGCCCGTCAGGGCACGATCTCGACCGCCAGCCCGTCGCTGAACACGCCGCCGGCGCTGGAGCCGTCGGGGAGCCAGACCTGGTAGTAGCGGCGGCTGCCGATGACGGGGGCGGGGCCCAGGGGCACCTGGACCTGGCCGCTCCCCAGGAACAGGGGCACGGCGGCTACCCGCTGGAGCGGCCCGCCGACCAGCAGCGTGCCGTAGCCCGTGGGGACCTGGGCCTGGGCGTCCCCGCTGATCACGAGGCCGAACCCGGCGCTGGCGCCCCCGGTGACCCGCAGGCCGAAGGAGCCGGCCGTGACGCTCGGCAGCCCGAGCCAGGTGAGGCGGACCGGGGTCCCCGCGTTGGAGGTCCCCGGGACGCCGTAGGTGGTGGGCGCGGTCCAGGGTTCACGCTGGGGATCGAAGGGGAAGACGTTGGACAGGGCCGCCGCGCCGGCCGCCGGCAGGACCACGGCCACGTCGCCGGGTCCCGCGTCCGCGGGGATCGGGAGCTCGAGGACCGTGCCCCCCGAGCCGGCGAGCGCCGGCACGCCGGTCACCCGTACCGGGGTGCCGTCGCCGGGCACCGCCGGGTCGGCGGGGGTGAACCAGACCTCGTTGTCGGCGGGGTCGAACCCGGCCCCGAGGAGCCGGACGACGCCGCCGCCCGGCAGCTCGTAGGCGTCGATGGCGGGCTTGGCCGGGTCCAGGGCGCCGTAGAGGAAGGTCAGGCCGTCGATGTCGTCCTGCTCGATGGAGCGCAGGTCCAGGCCCGCGTTCGCCGTCGTGATCCCCATGGTCGCGCCGGGGACGCCCGAGTGGTCCAGCCCGAGGGCGTGCCCGTACTCGTGGGTCATCACGCCCTGCAGGTCCACGGGGCTGGTCCCCGCGAGGACCCCGCCGGGGTCGTCGTTCCAGGTCGCCGAGCCCTCGAAGAAGCGGATGCGCCAGCCGTCGCCGATGGGGATGTCCGTCTGCGCGAGCCCGACGCCCGAGGTGGGGACGGACGACACGATGTTCGCGTCCCGGTTCCCCGGCGCGAGGGCCCGGCCCGCGTAGAAGGCGTCGAAGTTGGTGCCGCCCGAGCCGAGCAGGGGCTGTGTCGGGTCCGTGAGCCCCGAGCCGTGGGGCCGCGAGCCCCACTCGGCGACGCCCTTGCGGATGGCGAGCTCGGCGCCCAGGGACCCGGGGAAGTCGGGGTCGGGCACCTGGTTCGTGTTGGCCAGGGCGCCGGTGAAGTTGTTGAGGATCCGGAAGTCGCGCTGGGTCAGGTCGAGCACGTCCCCGTAGACCGCGTAGGCCCAGGTGCTGGGCGGCGCCAGCAGCGCGGTCACGCCGGCGAGCAGCAGGCCGGGGGCGAGGAGTCGTCGGAGCAGCATCTTGGACCTGGAGGGGCGGGCGGCGCGCCGCGCGCCGTGCATCGCGCCCCGGGGCCCCCTCCGAACCGTACGCCGCGATCCCCCCCAGGGCCACGCGCCCGGCGCGGGAGCCCCGCGCCGCTGCCTCGAAACGAGCGTCAGGAGGTTGCAGGCCGGCCGCGGAGGCGGAGAATCCCCCTCCTCGAAACCGCGCGGGGAGCCCCCCGCCGCGCCGGGGCGACGCCCCCGGGGAGCACGAGCCCATGACCGCCCAGACAGAAACCCATCGCTTCGAGGCGGAGGTCCAGCAGGTCCTCTCCCTCGTCATCCACTCGCTCTACACCAACCGCGAGATCTTCCTCCGGGAGCTGATCTCCAACGCCAGCGACGCCCTCGACAAGCTGCGCTTCGAGGCGCTGACCGACGGCTCGCTCATGGAGGAGGGGGAGACCCTCGGGGTGGCGCTCGAGGCCGACGCCGACACGGGCGTGCTCCGGATCGGGGACAACGGCATCGGCATGGACCGGGAGGAGCTGACCCGGAACCTCGGGACCATCGCGAGCTCGGGGACCCGCCGCTTCCTCGAGGCCGCGGCCGACCAGGGCGACGGCGCCGAGCGTCCGGACCTCATCGGGCAGTTCGGCGTCGGCTTCTACAGCGCCTTCATGGTGGCCGACCGGGTGGTGGTGGAGACCCGCCGCGCCGGCTCCGACGAGGGGTGGCGGTGGAGCTCCACCGGCGACGGCGCCTACGAGATCGAGCCGGTGGAGGGCCTGGCCCGCGGGACCGTGGTCTCGCTGCACCTGCGCGAGGCCGCCGAGGGTGAGGAGGGCGAGGGCGCCCGGAAGTTCCTCGAGGAGTTCACCCTGCGCGACGTCGTGCGCCGCTACAGCGACTTCGTCGAGTACCCGATCCAGATGGAGGTCGAGCGGACCCAGCCCAAGCTCGACGACGAGGGCAACCCCGTCGAGGGTGAGACGGTCACCGAGACGAAGCTGGAGACCCTCAACTCCCAGAAGCCGCTCTGGTCCCGACCCAAGTCGGAGATCACGGACGAGGAGCACGCGGAGTTCTACCGGCACCTGACCCACGACTGGAACGAGCCCTTCGGGCACCTGCACTTCAGCGCGGAGGGCGCCCTGGAGTACACGGCGCTGCTCTACCTGCCGAAGCAGCCGCCCTTCGACCTGTTCGACCCGTCCAACCGGGAGTCCAGCGTCAGCCTGTACGTGCGGCGGGTCCTGATCCAGCGGGAGTGCACCGAGCTGCTCCCGGCGTGGCTGCGCTTCGTGCGCGGCGTCGTGGAGTGCGCGGACCTGCCGCTCAACGTCTCCCGCGAGACCCTCCAGGACGACCCGCGCCTGGGGCAGATCCGCAAGCGCCTCGTGAAGAAGGTCCTGGACGAGCTCGGCTCGCTCCTGGACAAGGACCGGGAGGAGTACGCCTCCTTCTGGGAGGGCTTCGGGCCCGTCATCAAGGAGGGCATCTGGTCCGGGGACGACACGGAGAGCCGGATCGCCAAGGTCTGCCTCTTCGCCTCCTCGAACGGCGAGGCGCTCACCACCCTCGACGAGTACGTCGGCCGCATGCCCGAGGGGCAGGAGACCATCCACGTCCTCACCGGCGCGGACCGCACCACGGTCGAGGCCTCGCCGCTGCTCGAGGGCGTCCTCGAGCGCGGGGAGGAGGTCATCTTCCTCGTGGACCCCGTGGACGAGTGGGTGCTCCAGCGCCTGACCGAGTTCGACGGCAAGAAGATCGTGCCCCTCGACCGCGCCGACTCGGACGAGGACGACGAGGCGCGCGAGAAGCGCGAGGAGCTCCAGAAGGAGCACGAGGGCTTCCTCGGGGCCGTCCAGGGCGCCCTCGACGAGGAGGTCGGCGAGGTGCGCTTCACCACGCGCCTCAAGGACAGCCCCGCGGTGCTCGTGGCCGCCGAGGGGGGGATCTCCGGCCACATGGAGCGCCTGCTCCGCCGCTCGGGACAGGAGGTCCCCGTGCAGAAGCGCGTCCTCGAGCTCAACCCCGAGCACGCCCTGGTCAAGGGGCTCACCAAGCTCCACGGCGTGGACGCGAACTCGCCCAGGATCGCCGAGGCGGCAGAGGTGCTCCACGGCCAGGCGCTGCTGGCCGAGGGGGGGACCCCCAAGGACCCCAGGCGCTTCGGACAGCTGGTGACCGAGCTGCTCCTGAATTCGGTGCAGGGCTGAGGCCCGGACGCGGGGCCCCGGAGTCCGGCTGCTAAGGTTCCCCCATGAGCCAACGACTTCGAGGCCTCGCCCAGTCCGAGATCCGCGCCATGACGCGCGCGGCCGACGCCGCGGGGGCGATCAACCTCGGGCAGGGCATCTGCGACCTCCCGACCCCCGCGCCGGTGGCGGACGCCGCCGTGCAGGCGATCCGGGACCGCAAGAGCACCTACACCTACTGCGAGGGGGACGGCGGGCTCCGCCGCAAGATCGCCGAGAAGCTCGCCAGGGTGAACGGCATCGAGGCCGACCCCGAGACCGACGTCGTGGTCACGGCGGGCTCGGCGGCCGCCTTCACGTGCGTGCTGCACGGGCTCTTCGACCCGGGGGACGAGCTCCTGATCCCGGAGCCCTACTACGGCTACCACGTGGGCGCGGCCCGGGTGGCCGGCGTGGTCCCCGCGTACGTCGGGCTCCGGGCGCCGGGGTTCGAGCTGACCGAGGAGCTCCTGCGGGCGGCGGTGACCCCGCGCACCCGCGGGCTCGTGCTCTGCACCCCGTCCAACCCGTCGGGCCGCATGCTCACGCGGTCGGAGCTGGAGGCCGCGGCGCGGGTCGCGGCGGACCACGACCTGATCGTCGTCACGGACGAGATCTACGAGTCGATCACCTACGACGGCCGGCCCCACGTGTCGCCCGCCTCGCTCTCCGCGGACATGGCGGGGCGCACGGTGACGATCCTCGGGCTGTCGAAGACCTTCAGCATCACGGGCTGGCGCCTCGGCTACGCGGTCGCCCCCGCGCCCATGGCCGAGAAGCTCAAGCTCGTCCACGACCTGTTTTACATCTGCGCGCCGACGCCCCTGCAGCACGGGGTGGCGGCCGGCTTCGACCTCGAGGAGTCGTTCTTCACCGAGATGCGCGCCGACTACGCGCGCAAGCGCGAGCTCCTCGTGGACACGCTCCGCGAGGTCGGGCTGCCCCCGATCGTGCCCGAGGGGGCGTACTACGTCCTGGCGGACGTCTCGAGCATGGGCGCCGCCACGGCCAAGGAGGCCGCCATGCGGCTCGTGGACGAGGCGGGCGTCGCGGCCGTGCCCGGCACGGCCTTCTTCTCGGGGACCGCGGGCGAGTCCGGGGAGGGCCTCGTGCGCTTCTGCTACGCCAAGGAGACGGAGGTGCTCGAGGAGGCTTGCCGCCGCCTGCGCACCTGGGGCGCCTCGAGGGCCTAGAATCCCGGCGATGTCCGACCCGACGGCCCAGCCCAAGCACAAGCTGCGCGTCCCGCGCGCGCGGCGCGGCCCCCTCCGCCTGCTGGTGGGGACGCGCAAGGGCGCCTTCGTGATCGAGGTCGACGCGGCGCGCCGCGAGGCGGAGCCGCCCCGGCCGGCCCTGCTGGGGCGGACGTGCTTCCACGTGGTCGCCGACCCCTTCCGGCCCGAGGTGCTGCTCGCCGCCGTCCGCGGTCCCTCCGAGGCGCCCACCGTGATGCGCTCCGAGGACGCCGGGGTCACCTGGACCGCCGCGGAGGCGCCGCCGGCCTTCGGACCCGCGGCGGCGGACGCGCCCTTCGAGCGCCAGGTCCACCAGGTCTTCTGGCTCTCCCCGGGCCACCCGGACGACCGCGGCACCTGGTTCGCCGGCACCTGCCCCCAGGGCCTGTTCCGCTCGGACGACGGCGGCCGCAGCTGGGCGCCGATGGAGGGGCTCCACGGGCACCCCAGCTTCGAGGCGTGGACGGACCTCGCCGGGGACCGAACCCCCGACGGGCCCAAGCTGCACTCGGTGCACGTGGACCCGCGCTCCTCGGGGCGGATGGTGGTCGCCATGTCCAGCGGCGGCGTCCTCGCCACCGAGGACGGCGGGGCGAGCTGGGAGCGCCTCGATGGGGGGCTCGAACACGACGCGGCCGTCACGCCGCAGCTCGTGGTGCCCGCGACCACCAACCCCGACCGCCTCTGGATGCAGGGGCACCACGGGGTCCATCGCATGGATCGCGAGGACGGCCTCTGGGTCCGCACCGGGCCGCGGGCCGACGACGGGAGCTTCGCCGACCGGGGCTTCCCGATCGCGGTGCACCCGCACGATCCCGACACCTGCTGGGTGGTGCCCCTCGGGTCGGGCCCGGACGGCGCGCGCCTCCCCGCGGGGGGCCGTCCGGCCGTCCACCGCACCCGCGACGCGGGGGAGACCTGGGAGCGCCAGGGGGCAGGGCTCGCCGAGGCGGGGGCGTGGTGGACCGTGAAGCGGCAGGCCCTGGCCGTGGACGGGTGCGACCCCCTCGGGCTGTACCTCGGGACCTCCACCGGGGAGGTCTGGGCGTCCCGGGACGAGGGCGAGTCCTGGGCCTGCGTGGCCAGCGGGCTGCCCGCCGTCTACAGCGTCGAGGTGGGCTGAGCGGATGGCGGACGCGGCCCCCGAACCCCGCCCGGCGTCGCGCCGGACGACGCTGCTGGCCCTGGCCGCGGCGCTCGTGCCCTTCGCGCTCCTGGTCCTGCGCTTCGACTTCGTCTGCGACGACGCGTTCATCACCTTCCGCTACTCGCGGAACCTCGCAGAGGGCGTCGGCCTCGTCTACAACCCGCCGGCCCTGGAGGCGCCGGTGGAGGGGTACAGCGAGTTCCTCTGGGCCCACCTGATGGCCCTCGGGATCGGGGCGGGGGTCGAGCCGGAGGTCCTGAGTCGAGCGCTGTCCGTGGCGTCGGGGCTGCTGCTGGTGGTCGTGCTCGTCCTCCACCTGGCGCGGCGCTTCGGCGACGCGCCCGGGGCCCTCGTGGGCGCCGCGCTCCTCCTGGGGACCGCGCCGCCCCTGGCCGTCTGGTCCACCGGCGGGATGGCGACGATGCCCACCGCGATGCTCGCCGTGGTGCTCTTCCTCGGGGTCCACGCGCCCCTGCGCGGCGGGTGGGCCGCCCGGGGCGCCGCCCTCGGCGCGGCGTCCGCCGCGCTCGCGCTCATGCGCGCCGACGCGGCCCTGCTCGTGGCGCTGATCCTCGGCCCGGCGATCGTCGTCGGCCTGGGGCGTCGGGAGCCGCACCTCTGGCGCCCCGCCGCGCTGGGCGCGCTCCTCGGGGCCGCCGCCTTCCTGGCGCACGTGGCGTGGCGGTCCTCCGTCTACGGCGACTGGGTGCCGAACACGGCGCGGGTCAAGCTCGGCTTCTCCACCGCCGCGGTCGAGCGGGGGCTCGACTACGTGGTCTCCGCGTGGCTCTCCATGCCCGGGCTCGGCCTGATGACCGCGGGGGCCCTCGCCGGAGCGTGGCTGGCCCGTGCGCGCCTCGGCGCGGCCGAGGCCGCCGGGGTCGCCGCCCTGGTGATCGGCGGCACGGCGTACGCGGTCTCGTCGGGCGGCGACTTCATGTGCTTCGCCCGGTTCCTGGTGCCGGTCGTCCCGTTCACGCTCCTGGGGAGCGCCGGGGTGCTCGCCTGGGTGGAGCGGCGGTCGCGCGGGGGCGCGGCGGCGGCCGCCGCCCTGACAGCGGCGCTCTCGGCCTCCGCGGCGTTCGACGTGCACGCCGTGCCGGAGTCCGCGCGCCTGGCCTTCCACTTCCGGCACAACCAGACGCTCATGGGGGTCGAGCCCTCGGCCTCCGAGCTGCAGCAGTGGCGGAACATGTCGGACCGCGCCGCGTACTGGGCGGCGGTGGGGCGCTCCCTGGCCCGACACGCGCCGCCGGGGTCGTCCCTGGTGTACGGCGCCGTCGGCGCCATCGGCTACCACTCCGGCCTCTTCATCCACGACCGCAACGGGCTCGTCACGAGGGAGGTCGCCATGCGCCCGCCCCACGCGCAGCTGCGGTCCCCGGGTCACGACAAGGTGGTCCCCGCGGAGTTCTTCCTCCGGTACGACCCCACCTTCCTCGACGCCGGCCTCTGCGCGGCCGACGCCTTCCCTCCGCGGGCGAAGGGGGGCGCGCGCCTCGAGGTGCTCGGGCCGGGCGAGGTGCCGGGCTCGGTGCTCTGGGTCCAGCGCCCCTGAGGGGGCGCGCGCCGGCGGCCAGCGCGGGCACGAAGGGAGCCCCCGGGGCACCGTGCCCCGGGGGCTCCACCCGGAGGGCCCATCCAACTTCCCTCGCGGGTGGAAGGGTCAGCGGCAGAAGCGGCGGCCGACGTGGGTCACCCGGTCGATCCGCCGGGCGGGCACCCAGACGCGGACGGAGCGGGTCTCGTACCGGCCGGGGACGTACCGCTGGACGTGGTGGCCGGCCCGGACGAGGACCCGGTAGCGGCGACCGCAGGGGTCGTGGCGCCACTGGAAGAGCGGCTCGACCCAGACGCGCTCGTGGCGCCCCGGGACCCAGACCTGCTCGCAGCGCGTCTCGTAGCGCCCGCGGACGTGGGCGCGGGCGGTGCCGTACCGGACGCCGAGCCCGCCTCGGGCGTATCCGAGCCCGAGGTGGGCGCCGTGCCCGCCCAGTGCGGCGAACGAGCCCGAGGGCGCGAGCGTGGTGGCCGGCCCTTGGACGGATCCCGCGAAGGATCCCGTCAGCGGCTGGGCCGCCGCGGTGGCGCCCAGCAGCGGCAGCATCAGGCCCGCGAGCGTGGCGCGCAGCCAGGTGGGGAGCAGGGTCGGGGAACGCATGGTGCACCTCCGTTGGAGAGGACGTGGGGCGCGGCCGCTCCCGATGAGCGGCCGCCGGGCCTGCGCGAGCTGGCGCAGGACCCCACCGAGTGCATCGACCGTGCCAACGGCGATCCGGCGCCTCGAGCGGCCTCCAGGGGGCCCAGGAGGGGGGCAGGAGGGGTGCCAGAAGGGAGGCCAGGAGAGGAACGGACCGCCCGTGTCCTCCGGCGGGTCCGCAGGTGTCCCCCCGGGAGGCCGCCCCGTGACCTCAGGAGGACAGCACGAACTGCTTGCGCGTCACGGCGAAGCAGCCGACGAGCACGAGGACCGCGCCGGTGATCGCGATGCGCAGGGCGGCGGCGTCGGGGGGCAGGAACTCGCCGCGCTCGAAGAGCTCCAGGGAGCGCCAGGCTGCGCCCTCCGCGTCCACGAAGAGGGACCGGAGATAGAACTGGAGGGACAGCTTCTGCGCGGACCCCGGGACGTTGGCCAGCAGGACCTCGAACGCGAAGGCGTAGCCGAGGGCGATGACCTGGCCGCGCTTGAACAGCACGCCGATCACCGCGGCGCCGAGGGAGTAGAGGAGCCCGGCCACGAGGGTCGTGGAGAGCAGGTCGCGCACGGTGTCCGGCGCCGGCGGCTCGGCCGCGCCGGACGTGGCCGCCGCCATGGCCAGCCCGCTCCCGAGGAGCAGGGTGGAGAGGACGACCAGGCTGGCGAGCCACCGGCCGAGGAACACCGCCGCGCGGGGGATCGGGCGGGTGAAGGGGTAGGTGATGGTGCGGGCCTCGGTCTCGTCGGCGATGGCGCCGATGCCGAGGAACACGCCGAGGGCCGGGGCGACCACCTGGAGCAGGAGCAGGACCCCGAGGTACATGAAGATCGTCTCCCCCGACTCCCCCGTCGCACCCAGGCGGGTGGCGAGGAAGGCGAAGAGCGGCGGGATCGCCCCGAAGAGGATGCCGGCCAGCGCGCGCCGGGAGCCGGCGGTCGTCGCCAGGTGCATCCTGAAGATCAGCCAGGTGGCCCTGGGAAGCTCGGTGATGAGGCTCATGGGGGTCCGGGCGGCTCAGCCGACGAGGTAGTCGAAGACGGCCTCGAGGCTGGCGTCGTCGCTCTGGAAGCGTGTGACGCCGGCGCGGGTCCGGGCGGCGAGGCCCGCGAAGGCGCCGTGGAAGGCGGCGATGTCGTCGGTCTCGACCCGGAGCGCGCCCGGGTCGGTTCCCAGGTGGACCGAGCGCACGTGCTCCAGCTCCAGCAGGGCGGAGGCCAGGCCGCGGGGGTCGTTGGCGGTGAGGTCGACGCGGCTCGGGTGACGGGAGATCAGCCGCCGGACCTCGCGCACCGACCCCTGGGCCAGCAGGCGCCCGCGGTGGATCAGGACCATGGTCTCGGTCAGGCTCTCCACCTCGTGGAGCACGTGGCTCGAGATGATGACCGAGCAGCCGTCGTCCGCGAGGCCGCGGAAGAGCTCGAGGGTCTGCCTGCGCGCGATCGGGTCGAGTCCGGTGAGGGGCTCGTCCGCGATGACCAGCCTCGGGCCGTGGGCGATCGCCTGGGCCAGCCGCGTGCGCTGGCGCATGCCCTTGGAGTAGCCGCTGACCTTGCGGTCCATGGCCTCCTCCAGCCCCACGCGCTCCATGGCCCGTACCGCGAGCTGGTCCGCCTCTCGCCGCCCCCAGCCGGCGAGCCGGAGGAGGTCTCGGACGAACTGCCGGCCCGTCTGGTGCTCGTAGAGGGCGTCCTGCTGGGGGCAGAAGCCGAGCTCGCGGTAGAGGGCGCGGTTGCCGAAGGGGACGCGGTCGAGGACGCTCAGGCTCCCGCGCGCGGGGCGGAGCTCCCCGACCATGAGCTTCATGAACGTGGACTTGCCCGCCCCGTTGGGGCCCACGAGGCCGGTGATCCCGGGCTCGATGTCGACGGTCAGGTCGCCGAGCCCGACGACCTCGCCGTACCACCGGCCGAGGTTCTGCGCGCGGACGATGGCGGTCACGCGCCCACCTCCAGCTTCCGCGTCTGCCGGGAGAGGACCCAGGCGCACGCCGCGACCGTCAGGCCGAGCACCCAGAGGGAGGCCTCGAGGCTCCAGCCGATGCCGGGGGAGGAGCGGTCGAAGAGGCTGTCGAAGACGCGCTGGAAGTTGTTGGGGATGGAGAGGAGGCGCCAGCCCTGGCCGCTCATGACCTGGGTCATGGCCTCCGACCCCGCCAGGGTGAGGAAGTAGAGGATGAAGAGGCCCCCGAGGGCCCGGTTCCGCCGGTCGGTGAGGGAGGAGATGGCCAGCACCAGGATCCCGTGGAAGAACACCCACAGGAGGGCGAAGGCCTCGAGCTTGAGGATCGTGCTCCAGCGCTCGGTCAGGAACGACCAGTCGGGGGAGGAGAGGCTCGCCACCGAGCAGACGACCGTCACGGGCACCACGACGGCCGCGGCCCCCCAGAACATCACCGTGAGGAGCTTGCCCGCGATGTAGGTGGTCCGGGAGATCGGGCGGGCGAAGTAGAGCAGCTGGGCTCGGAGCCGCCGGTCCTCGGCGATGAGGCCGGAGCCGTACCAGCCCATGGCCAGCACCACGAAGAACTGGGTCTGGGTCAGGAGCTGGAAGATGAGGGACTCGACCTCCCCGAGCTGGTTCGACAGGAGGGCGCCCATGGCCATGGTCTGGGCGGACGGCTCCATCCCGGCCATGGAGGAGATGGTCCCCGCCTCGGCCTCGAACTTCAGCTGGACCATGAAGCTGATGACGATGGTCATGATCCCCGGCATCAGGAACAGCAGCAGCATGGGCAGCTTCTTCTTGAAGCCCGTGCGGATCCCGGACCAGCCGAGGACGACGGAGCGCAGCGGGTGGGCCCGGAGCTCGCCGTCGAAGCGCCGGTAGACCTCGGTGTGCGTGGTGGCCTTCACGAGGCGCCCTCCCTCCGATCGGTGACGCCGGCGGAGGCTCCCGCGGAGGCCTCGGAGGCGCTGTCGTCCACGGCTCTCAGGAAGACGTCCTCGAGGGTCGAGCGCACGGGGTCGATGCCCGCGACGACGGCGCCGCTGGCGGCCGCGTGGCCGCACAGGGCGTCCGCGTCCTCGACGCCGTGGGGGAGGGTGACCGTCAGCGTGCTCCCGTCGGCGTCCACGGCGTAGCCGTCGCCCTGGAGAGCGGCGGTCAGCGCGGCGGGGTCACCCTCGATCTCCACGTGGTACCGCTGCTCCTCGGCGGCGGTCAGCTCCGCGATGGACCCCTGGAGGATCGCCTGCCCGCGCACGAGCACCACGACGTTGTCGCAGGTGCGCTCCACGTCAGGGAGGAGGTGCGAGCAGAGGAGGACGTTCTTGCCCTGGTTCCTGCCCAGGTCCTCCACGAGGGAGAGCATGTGTCGGCGCCCCGCGGGGTCGAGGCCGTTGGTCGGCTCGTCGAGCAGGAGGAACTCGGGGTCGTGCACGAGGGCCTGGGCGAGCTTCAGGCGCTGCTTCATCCCGGTGGAGTACCCGTCGAGGGCGCGGTATCGGGCCTCGTCGAGCTCCACGTAGTCGAGGACCTCGTGGGCCCGGGTGATCGCGTCCTGGCGGGTGAGCCCCGTGAGCCGACCGAGGGAGGAGACGATCTCCACCGCGGTCATCCCGGGGAGCAGGCAGTCGCTCTCCGGCATGTACCCCACCCGCTTGCGGATCTCCAGGCGCGCCGCGCGGCGGGTGGGCTGCAGCCCTGCGACCACCGCCTCGCCCGAGGTGGGCTCCAGCAGGCCGAGGAGGATCCCGATCAGCGTCGTCTTCCCCGCGCCGTTGGGCCCGAGGAGCCCCACCGGGCCGGGGGGGAGGTCCATGGTCACGCCCCGCAGGGCGTGCACCGCGCCGAAGGACTTGTGCAGGTCCGTGAGCCGGACGATGGACCCGTCGGCCGTCCTCCCGGAGGGGAGGCTCGGGGGCGGCGCGGGCGGCGGGAGGGTGTCGTCGACGGTCATCGTTGCGAGGGTGCGCCGCCCCTTGTCGGGAGACGGGCCGGGCCGATTTCGTCGGCGCGTCGAGGGTAGCAAGCGGCGCCTTCGGATCCTCCCGGAGTCGGTCGGAGTTCGGGCCGTCCGGGCGGCCGAGGGCCGGCGGGCAGGCGTGGCGTGGGGGGCGGCCTCGACCTACGATGGGAGCCCGAGGGCGCCCGTCCCCGGCGCTCGCGCTCGCGAGCGGTTCACCGCCCCACCCAGGCCCCGACTCCCCGGCGATCGGGAGAGAGAGCATGCGAGAGCAGGACCCCACTCCCGGTGACCCCTCGCCGATCACGCGGCGGTCCTTCCTGAAGGGCGCCACCCAGGTGGCGGCCGCAGGGGGGATCCTCGGCCCCGCCCAGGCGGGCGCCTCCCAGGAGGGTCCGGACGCTGCAGGCCCGGAGGGCGGCGGCGGGGCGCGCCCGGAGGTGGAGACCATGAGCGGCGCGCTCGAGGTCGAGCTGTCGGTGAACGGCAAGGCGCGGCCCGTGGAGGTGGAGCCGAGGACCACCCTGCTCTCGGCGCTGCGGACCCACATGGAGCCGCCCCTGACCGGCACGAAGGAGGTCTGCGGCACCGGCTCCTGTGGGGCCTGCACCGTGCTGATCGACGGGCAGCCCGCCTACGCCTGCCTGACCCTCGCCGTGACCTGCGTCGGCCGCCCGGTGACGACGGTCGAGGGCTTCGGCAGCCCGGACGCCATGTCCGACGTGCAGCAGGCGTTCTGCGACCGGGACGGGATGATGTGCGGGTTCTGCACGCCCGGCTTCGTGGTCGCCACCCACGCCGCCTTGGACCGGGCCCCGGACGCGGACCTCGACGAGCTCAAGTACGAGCTCTCGGGGAACCTCTGCCGCTGCGGGACCTACCCGCACGTCCTCGAGGCCGCGCGCTCCGCGCAGGCCAGCCGCGCCACCGGCGGAGGCAAGCGATGAGCCAGGCCGTTCCCCCTCCCTCGCCCGGCGCCGCCTCCGAGCCCTCCTGGGGCCCGCGCGCCGAGCTCGACGTCCTTAACCGCGACATCCCGCGGGTGGACGGGCCCGTCAAGGCCACGGGGCAGGCCGTCTACACCCACGACGTCCGGCTCCCGGACATGCTCTGGGCGAGGCTGCTGATCCATCCCGTCCCCCGGGCGGTCATCGAGTCCATCGATCTCGACGCGGCGCGCCGGGTGCCGGGGGTCGTGTACGTGGAGGCGCTCAAGGAGCCCGGGGACGAGGTCCGCTACCACGGGGACGACGCCGTGCTCGCGGTCGTGGCGGCGGAGACCCCCGAGCAGGCGGCGGACGGGCTGCGCGCCATCGCCGTCCGCGCGGAGCGGCGGGACCCGGTGGTCACTCCGGAGCAGGCCCTCGCCGAGGGGGCGCCCGTGGTCAGCCGCCGGCGCCGCGCCGAGTCCAACGCCGGGCGGGTCAACGAGCGCGGCGACCTGGCGCGCGTGGACGCGGCCCTGGCCGACGCGGTGGCCGTGGTCGAGCGGACCTACGAGATCCCGGTGCAGCACCACACCTGCCTCGAGACCCACGGCCACGTGATCCAGCCCGCCGAGCCGGACGAGACGGTCACGGTGTACGCGTCGACCCAGGCCGTGAGCAGCACGCCGCGGGGCCTCGCGCCCGCGCTCGGGCGCGACGCGTCGAAGGTCCGCGTGATCACGCCGCACATGGGCGGCGGGTTCGGGTCGAAGTTCGGCCCCGGGCTGGAGGGCGCGCTGGCGGCGCGGGTCGCGACCGAGACCGGCCGCCCCGTGCACCTCATGCTCACGCGGGCCGACGAGTTCGCCATGACCGGGAACCGCTCGGGCTCCCGGCAGTCCCTGAAGCTCGGGGCGGACGCGGGCGGTCGCCTCGTGGCGCTGCGGCTCGAGGCGGACCGCCTCGGGGGCGTGGGCGGAGGTTCGCTCCCCGGGCCGCCGTACATCTACACGGTCGCCGGGGAGGGCACCGTGGCCAGCCGGATCCGCTCCGTGCACACGGCCACGGACAGCAGCCGGGCCATGCGCGCCCCGGGGCACCCCCAGGCCTCCTTCGCCATGGAGGGGGCCATCGACGAGCTCGCGTACCTGCTGGGCATGGACCTCGTCGACATCCGGATCAAGAACCTCGAGTCCCCCGTGCACCACCGGCAGCTGCGCCGCGTGGCGGACGAGATCGGCTGGGCCGAGCACCCGCACCGGGATCGCCCGGGCACCGTGCGCGACGGGCGCGGCGTCGGGATCGGCTTCGGCGTCTCCACCTGGGGGCCCGGCGGTCGGACCTCGCGCTGCGACGTCACGGTGCGCCCGGACGGCTCCGTGGTGTCGGCCACGGCGACCCAGGACCTCGGCACCGGCGCGCGCACCTACGTGGCGGCGATCGTGGCCGAGGAGCTCGGCCGGACCGTGGACATGGTCGAGGCGCGGATCGGCGACAGCGCCCTGCCGCCCAGCGTGACCTCGGGCGGCAGCGTGACCACCGGGAGCCTCGCGCCGGCCGTGAAGGACGCCGCGCACAAGGCGCGGGAGACGCTCGAGGCCCTGCTGGTCGACGTGCTGGAGGCGCCCGTGGGCGGCTACGTCTGGAGGGACGGGCGGGTCTCGGTACGCGGCGACGCGGGGCGCTCCCTCCCCTGGATCGCCGTCTGCGCGCTGCTGCGGGAGCCGCTGCTCGCCCAGGGCGAGTTCCGGGACTTCCTCCACGAGGGACGGATCCACGGGGCCCAGGCGGCCAAGGTCGAGGTGGACACCCTCACCGGACGTGTGAAGGTCCTGAAGATGGTGGCCTGCCAGGACCAGGGGCTGCCGCTCAACCGCCTGGCCCTGCGCAGCCAGATCAACGGGGGCATGGTGCAGGCGCTCTCCTACGGGCTCCTGGAGCAGCGGGTCTTCGACGAGCAGGACGGGTTCCTGCTGTCGGACAACCTGGACCTCTACAAGCTCGCCGGGACGCAGGAGATCCCGGAGATGGTGGCGCTCATCGACGACGAGGACGAGCGCCCCAGCCTGTGCGGCATGGCCGAGGCGCCGGTGATCCCGGGGCACAGCGCCATCGCCAACGCCATCCACAACGCCTGCGGCGCGCGGCTGACCCGCATGCCCTTCACCGCGGACAACGTCCTCGAGACCCTGTACGGGAGGATCTGATGAAGGACTTCGACCTCAAGCTCCCGGACTCGCTGGCGGACGCCATCGGCGAGCTCCCGGCGGAGTACGCCCGGGACGGCGCCCAGGTGCTCGCCGGGGGCCAGGACCTCGTCACCGTGATGAAGGACGACATCGAGGAGCCGGCCGCGCTCGTGAGCCTGCAGCGGCTGGGCCTCGACGGACTCCAGTGGGGGGACGACGGCGCCCTGGTCATCGGCGCCACCACCACCATCCAGGCCCTCGCCGACGACGCCGACGTGGCCCGGGCCTTCCCCGCGCTGCGGGAGGCGGCGCGCTCCATCGCGAGCCCTCAGATCCGCAGCCAGGCCACGGTGGGGGGCAACCTCAACCAGCGGCCGCGCTGCCCCTACTACCGCCACCCGTCCGTCTCCTGCTTCAAGAAGGGGGGCTCCGTGTGCCTGGCGGAGTTCGGCTTCAACAAGTACGCCGCCATCTTCGGTGGGGGGCCGTCCTACTTCAGCCACCCATCGGACCTCGCCACCGCGCTGCTGATGCTCGGCGCCACGGCGACGGCGGCGGGCCCCGAGGGGGAGCGCGACGTGCCGCTCTCCGAGCTCTACGTGCTGCCCGAGGAGGCGCTCGACACGGAGACG
>JASFWR010000222.1:0-6305 GCA_050049155.1 Planctomycetota bacterium
TGGACGCCGAGGACTGTGTCGATGCCGTACACCTCGGCCGGCTTGCCCGTGTCCACGAAGCGCGTGACGATCACGGCCACGCCGCCGGACGCCGTCGCCGAGATGACGCCGCGGTCGGGCGGGACGAACTCCCAGCGGCCCTCCCCGCTGGCCGCGTCGCGGAGGATCACCCGGTCGCGCTCGGCGATGAGCACCGCGTCCTCGGTGGGGGAGACCCGCGGGGCGCGCTCCCGGCGGCCGAGGCCGAGGTCGGCGGCGTAGGCCCAGCGCACGCCGCGCCCGGGGGAGACGGCGACGATCCGATCCCGCGAGGCGGCCAGCAGGACCTGATCGCCCTCGGTCCCGTCCGCCGCGGGGATCCGCATGGAGCCGACCGGGGTGAAGTCACCCTCGGCGCTGTCCCTCACCGTGACGCGCTGGTCGAAGGTGGAGTCCACCGGCGCCCGCTCGGGGACGGCGGCGCGCCACCGCTCGGCGAGGTCGCCGAGCCGCACGGTCCCGAGGGACGCGAGGGTCACCTCGTCGTCCGGACGGTACCGCGCCAGGTTGTCCACGATGCTCGCGCGCAGGGCGAGGTTCCCCGCCTCGCCCATGACCTCCGCGAGCCGGGTGAGCTGCGCGGTCTCCCGCGTCGACGAGCGGGCCGGGTGCCAGTCGAAGGTGAGGGCGGAGATGACCAGCTGCGCCACCTGCTCGGGGTCGCCCCGCTCGATGGCGAACTCCACGCGGTCCTCGTCCGCCCGCGCGGCGGCGGCGGAGCCGGGGTAGATGCGGGGGAGCCGGGCGAGGAGGTCGTCGGAGCCCGTGGCGGCGTAGGCGGCGCGCGCCTCCTCGAGGGCCTCGTCCGCCTCCGCCTCGAGGCCGGCGATGGCGCTCGAGCTCGCGTGGAGCATGCGGATGGCGAACACCCGCGCGGCCGCCCACTGGCCGCTCGTGGTCTGGAAGAGCGGCGCGTCCGGGGCCTCCCTCAGGATCGCGTGGAGCGCTGAGAGCTCCGCCGTGAGGGCGCCGTCGAGGTCGGGGAGCGCGCGCGCCATCTCCACCTCGCTGATGCGAACGAAGAGGCTGGCGGGGACCTCGGAGGCCTCCACGCCGGCGGAGTTCTCGGTGGCGGGCCGCAGGGACGCGGCGCGGGGCGTCAGCGGCCCGGACCAGGGGTCGATCCAGAGGGACGCGGTCATGAGGCGGTCGCCCGCACCGTCCTGCTCGCGCGCGCCGTCCAGCACCCGGCCCAGGGCGCCCTCGGCCGACCAGCGGGCCCCCAGGGACTCGGCCTCGACGGGGACGCTCAGCTCCGCGTGCCGCTCGAGGATGTCGGCGAGGACCGCGGCCCGGGCCTCGCGGTCCCGGGTGCGCTCGATCTCGTGCAGGGTCAGGAGCGCCTCCAGCCGCAGGGGGCGGGACGCGCCCAGCGCGATGGCGGCGCGCGCGGCCCGGCGGGCGGCGTCCGCGTCCCCGCGCAGGCGCTCGCCCCGGGCGCGCAGCATGAAGGCCCGGTGCGACTGGTAGCGGTGGACCGCATCGTCGCTGCCCGAGCGGTTGCGGTCGTCGGCCGAGGGGGACCAGGAGGCCATGGCCGCCTGGGCCTCGTCCACGAGGTCCAGCGCGTCGGTGACGGAGGCGCCGCGAGCCAGCAGCGCCTCGGCGCGCTCCAGCAGGAGCCGGACGAGGGCGTTGACCTCAGCGGCGGAGGCGCCGGAAGCGCCGGCGCTGGCCCTCGCCCGGGCCACCATGGCGGCCCACTCGAAGCGGGCGTTGAGGAAGGTCCCGTCGGACGAGAAGAGCATCCCGTCGGCGACGAGCAGCTGGCCCGCGCCGATGCGGCCGCCGGTCACCTCCTCGCGCACGCGGCCCGAGTCCCGGTCGAGGACGACGACCCCCTTCTCCGTCGGCACGTAGACGCTCGCCGCGTCCACGGCAGGGAAGCCGTTGTCGCTGCGCAGGACGCCCTCCAGGGGCCAGGCCCAGCGCCGGTTGAACGGCGGCCCGAGCCGGACCCCGCGGGTGAACTCGAGGGACACGACGGCGCTCCCGCCGAGGAGCACGCCGCGGGGGTCCGCGGCCAGCAGGAGCTCGAGGCCGGCCCCCGGGCGGCGGCGGCTCGTGGTGGACCGGATGCCGAGGTGGCGGGTGAGCAGCCGCTGGTCCATGGACCAGAGCGTGGCGCCGGTCTCCGCGTCGAGGGCGAAGAGCGCCTCGCCGTCGAAGGGGGCCACCAGCACCGTGTCGTCGACGATGATGGGCGGGGCGTTCCGCCAGCGGTTCGCGATCCACCCGGCGGCGTAGTACTGCGGCGGCTGGATCGGGACCTGCTCGTAGAGGGTGTCCCAGCGGGTCTCC
Source organism: Planctomycetota bacterium (assembly GCA_050049155.1). Classification (GTDB taxonomy): domain Bacteria; phylum Planctomycetota; class UBA1135; order UBA1135; genus Saltatorellus. The sequence continues at coordinate 2,341 of JASFWR010000222.1, forward strand.
CCGGTGAAGAGGTCCACCGCGGCGACGAGTCCGAGCTGCGTGGCGATGACCACCGTGTCCCCGAGGACCACCGGCGGCGGCGAGGAGAACTCCACGTTCGCCCGCCCGAACATGTTGAGGGTCCGCTGCCCCGTGACGATGGGGGAGGACCACATGACCTCCCCGGTGGCGAGGTCGAAGCAGCCCAGGTGGAGCTCGATCCGGCCCCGCAGGCGTGCCATCGGGACGAGCACGCGGGCGCCCACCACGGTCGGCGGCCCCACGACCGTCATGCGCTCCACGAAAGTCCCCGAGTCGCCGTCCCAGCCGCTGGGGGGCAGCGTGTTCCAGAGCGGCGCGCCGGTCTCGAGGTCGAGGGCCACGAGGCGCCGCTCGGGGATCTCCTCGATGATCGACATCTCGTTGTACTGGTCGCGCTGCTCGAACGACCACGGGATCTGCACGGGCGCGACCACGATGCCCCGACCGGCGGCCACGGTCACGATGCGCTCGGAGGTGTCCACGGCGTCGTCGAAGTCGCTGCGGTTGCGGACCGACTCCCACCCGAGCTGCTGGGAGTCGAGGCGCCAGCGCTCGGAGCCGTCGAAGGCGTCGATGGCGTGGACGCTGCGGGTGGTGTTCACGACCACCACGTCGCCGATGCGCTGGGGGAACAGCCGGCTGGCGCCGCTGAGGTTGCCGAAGGGCCCGCGCGGCAGCATGAACGGCGCGGGCCAGCCCGCCGAGCCGTCCTCTCCGGGGCGGGCCGACGAGGTGATCGACGCCGCCGCGACCCCGGTGGCCGGGCCGCGGGCGAAGGTGGCCTCGCGGGAGGCGCGGGAGCCGCCCGCCGCGTCCGTCTCCTCGAGGAGCGTGGCCGCGAGGTCGGCCCGGGCCAGGGCGCCGGGCGCCTCCTCGCCGAGGTCGGAGCGCAGGGCGAGCCAGTCGGCGCGGTCGATGGTGACGCGCTGGGGGTCCCCGAGCCGGAGCGCCGCGCCGCGGGCCCAGGCGCGGAGCCCGTCGCCGGCGTGGCCGAGCTCCAGCTCCAGATCCCCGAGCGCCCACCACGCCCGCTCGGCGGAGTCGGTCAGTGGCCAGCGGCGCGCGACGCTGGCGAGCCCGCCGCGGTCCCCCGAGGCGATCGCCCGCTCCAGGGCGAGGCGTGCCGTGCGGCCGAAGCGCTCCCGGTAGAGCGCCTTGCCCTCCTCGGGGAGGGCGAAGAGGCGCGCGGCCGCCCAGCTGGAGGCGCCGGTGTGCACGTCGGTCTGGGAGGGCTGGAGCGCCCCGAGGGCCCGGGGCCGCTCGGCGCCCAGGACCTCGCCGCGGTGGTCCTCGATCAGGGCCTGCAGGCTCTCGATCGCCTCCGACCAGCGCCGGGCCTCGACGTGGTCCGCGGCCTCGTCGGCGAGGGCCCGGGCGCCCTGGGTGTCGTAGAGCTGGAAGGCCCGGGGCTCGAACGCCTCGTCCCCCTCGTCCTGGGGGGCCGCCGAGGCGTGGCCCGCCAGGGCGAGCGTGGCCCACGCGAGCGGCGCCGCGAGCAGGGTCCACCTGCTCGCGCCCTCGTGCTCGGTCGTGGGGCGTTGGGCTCGCGTCACTCTCTCTCCTAGACCAACTCCAGGCGCTTTCTGAGGAGCCACTCCGCGCTGAGCAGCCCCAGGGCGAGCAGGAGCGTCGCCCAGCGGTCCCAGGCGTCCTCCAGCTGGCTCGAGACGGGCTCGCGGCGCTCCTGATCCGCCGGGAACGCGGCCTCGAGCTCGGTGAGGTCCGTGGCCGACGCGGCGACGCCGCCGGTGAGCTGGGCCAGGCGCTCCATGAGGAGCGGGTCGGGGCTGGGATCGGCGTTCTCTCGCGAGGGCAGGAGCACGTCGAACTCGGTGCGCACCCGCTCGCCGCCGGTCTCCGACTCCACGAGGGTCACGTAGCGCCCGGGGCGCTCCGGCTGGAAGGTCCCGCGGTACAGCCCGGGGCGTCCCTCCACCCCGGCGAGCACGAGGTCGACGTCCTCGCCGTCGGGGGTCCGCAGGATCACGGCCTGGGACGGCTCCTCGCTCGGCTGGAAGTCCTCGTCGAGGACCCGGGCCTCCAGGGTCACGCGCTCGGAGATGTCGTACTCCGTGCGCAGGGACTCGAGCTCGAAGCGCCGGTCCCCGCTGCGCATCCGACCGAGGGCGAGCCAGCGCAGGGCGTTGCGCCAGAAGGCCTCGTAGTACCGGTAGCCGAAGCGGAAGCGCCAGCGGTTGGTGGCCTCCACGGCGAGGAACAGGGTGCGCCCCGACGGGAAGTAGCCGGTGACCAGCAGCGGGTCGCGCTCGCCGCCGCCCGCGATGGAGGCCACGGGGTGCCGCAGCAGGACCTGCGCGCCGGCCTTGGCGCCGCGCACCGGGTAGTGCCAGTAGAAGCCGCGCAGGCCGCGCTCGTCCTCCCAGAGGGCGCGGTTGACCTCCGGGTCCTGCTCCAGGCGCACGATCTCGTGGGGCGCGCCGGGGTCCTCGAGGGTGTAGCGGTGCTCGCGCTCGGTGGGGACGTCGAGCATGGAGACGCCCGCTCGGTCGAGCTCCACCGGGAGCAGGTCGGCGAAGTCGGTACCGGCGATGGACCGGGGCATGTCGTACTGCCCGGCGATGACGCACAGCCCGCCGCCGCGCTCCACGAACTCGAAGAGGGAGCGCACGAACTCCTCCCCGCGCGCCGGGTCCGGGGAGATGTCGTACGGGTTGACGTCCCCGAGGATGATCACGTCGTAGTTCTCGAGCAGCTCCTCCCGGGAGGTGGGCACCGACGTCAGGGAGGGGAGCCCGCGGGTGCGGTCCTGCTGGAAGTCGGGGGTCGCCGAGAGCAGGTACAGCTGGACGTCGATGCGGTCGTCGATGCGCCGCAGCTCGGTGTTGAGGAAGCGGTACTCGTAGCGCGGGTACCCCTCCACGTAGAGGACCCGGACCTTCTCGCGGGTCACCGTGACGGAGAGGACGAGCTCGTTGTCGTCGGTGACGCGCTCCCCCTCCAGGGGGTCGACCCGGAGCCGGAAGCGCCGCTCCGACGCCCCGTAGTCGAGGGCGTCACGCCCCGCGACCAGCACGACCCGGTCCCCGGAGTCCACCAGGGGGACCTCCTCCGACGTCACGAGGCGGACCTCGTCGGAGCCGGTGGTGGAGAGCTCCTCCAGCTGGAGGACGACGCTCCCGCCCTCCGCGCCGCGGGCCGAGACCCGGGCGGCGATCTCGATCTGGTCGCCCTCCAGGACCGAGCTCGGGGAGTCCACGAGCTCGATGGCGACGTTGACCTCCGTTCGGTCGTCGCCCACCACGACCGTGTTGATCGCGACGCCCGCCACGCCCGCCGCGCCGGCGGCCTCCTCGATGGCGGAGCCGCTGTTGGAGCGGCCGTCGCTGACCACCACCACGTCGGAGACGTACCGGCCGCGGTACCCGGCGAGGGCGGCGCGCACCGCGTCGCCGATGGCGGTGGCGGAGCCCTTGCCGTCGAGGCCGGCCCCGGCGGCGAGGGGCTGGAGGTCGTCGGAGAAGCGGAAGGTCCTGGGGACGTAGCCGCGGTCGGCGGCCAGCTTCGCGACCCGCTCCCGCACCGCCTCGGCGATGGCGGACCGGGTCTGTCCCTCGGGGGCGCGCCCGGTGAGCGCCTGGAGCGCCGCCCGCGCCTCGGGGTCGCCGGCGTAGGCGTCCTCCCGGGACATGGACCCGGAGTCGTCGAACAGCAGCAGCACCTCGGGCGCGATCACGTTCTGCTGCTGGCGCACGTGCACCGGGCGGGCGAGGACGGCCAGCAGGAGCAGCAGGCTGAGGGCCCGCAGGGTGACCATGGTCCAGCGGGCGCCGCTGGAGATGGACTCGCGCCAGTAGGCGAGGTACGCGACGCCCACGGCGCCGGGGATCAGGATCAGCACCACGACCCACAGGGGCGGGAGCTCCAGGAGCCTCCAGGTCTCCTGGACCGTGTCCCCCGCGGCGGCGGGCGACTGGAGCAGGGCG
>JASFWR010000019.1:0-18686 GCA_050049155.1 Planctomycetota bacterium
CATGGGCGTGGAGGAGGACGTCGCCCTCGCGCGCGCTCATCCGGACCTGCCCCTCATCGTGGGCGGCCACAGCCACACCTTCCTGAAGGCCGGCGTCCGGGAGGGGGGGACCCTGATCACCCAGGCTGGCGCCAAGGCGAGCGTGATCGGCCGCGTGGACCTCTGGCTCGACGGGCGGGGAGAGGTCGCCCGCGCCACCGCGGTCCACCTCGACCTGTACGACGAGCTGGAGAGCCCCCGCAACGAGGAGGTGGACCGGCGGTGCGCGGCCATCGGGGTACGGGTGGCCGGGATGCTCGACGAGGTCGTCGGGGTGCTCGGACGGCCGCTGCGGACGACCCGGCGACCGCTGGTGAACTCGAGCGCGGGGAACTTCATCGCCGACCTCATGCGTGAGCGGACGGGCGCCGACGTGGCGCTCCACAACCGAGGCGGGATCCGGACCACCCTGCGAGCCGGCCCGGTGACCCGCAGGGACCTCTTCATGCTGCTCCCGTTCAGCAACCACCTCGAGACCCTGACCATGGACGGGGCCTCGCTCCGCGAGCTGTTCCGGCGCTCCGTGGAGGGGCCGCGGCCGGTCCCGCTGGAGTTCAGCGGCGTGACCCTCGAGGTCCGCCGGGACCCCGGGGGGCAGGTCGAGCTCCTCGGGATCCTCGGGCCGGGGGGGGCGCCCGTGGCGGACACGGACACGCTGCGCGTCACCACCAACAGCTTCCTCGCCGCGGGGGGGGACGGCTGGAGCGCGCTCGCCGACGCGCCCGGGGAGCGCGAGGTGGACCTCATCCTGCTGCGGGAGCTGCTGGAGGTCGGATTCGACCGGGGACCGCGGACGCCGTCCGTCGAGCAGCGATATCGTCTCCTGCCCTGACATGGTCCGGCTCCAGTCCATCCTCCTCGCGGCGTGCGCCGCCTTCGCCCTGGCGTCCCTCGGCGGGCCCGCCGAGGGCCGCGCGCCCGCGCCCCGCGTCGCGCAGGACCTGGAGCGGATCGCCGAGGGGCTCGACAGCCCCAAGCCGCGGGAGCGGCACGCGGCCATCGACGCCCTGGCGGCGGTCGGCTCGCTGGAGGCCTGGGCCCTGGTCGCGGAGCGCGGCCTCACGGACCCGAACTCGCGGGTCGCCGACTCGGCGCAGCTCGCCCTGGCCGGGGCGACGCTGACCCCGGACCTCCTCGAGCTCCTGGGCGGACGCGCGGGGCTGGGCTCCAAGCGGCCCCTCTGCCGCGTCCGGGTCCTGCAGGCCCTCGCCGACGCGCCGGGCGGGCTCCCGATCCGGACGCTGGAGCGAGGTTGGAAGGACAAGGAGGCGGCGGTGCGGGTCGCCGCCGCGCGCGCCACGGAGCGCCGCGCCTCCCTCGGTGAGAGGGGCCTCGAGGGGGGCTTCGAGGGGAGCGACGCCGACTGGAAGCGGTTCCTGAAGGCGGTGGAGCGCGCGGCGCGCCGCGACCGCGAGCCCTCGGTTCGCGCGGCCGCGCTGATCGCCCTCGCCGCCCTCGGGGAGCAGCTCGGGCGCGGGGCGGAGGCCGCCGCCGAGGCGATCGAGGAGGCCCGCGGAGGGGACGAGCCCCTGGTCGTCGCCGCGGCCCTGGACCTGGCCCCCGGCGCGGCGAGCTCCGAGGAGCTGGAGGCGATGCTGTGGGATCGCAAGGCCACCCACGGGGTGCGCGTGGCCGCGGTGCGCGCCCTCGAGGCGCGCGGGGATCGCGCCGCGGCGCGGCTGCTCGTGCGCCGGCTCGAGGACGTGGACGCGCCCCTGCGACCCGCGGCGGCCTGGGGCGTGGTGCGCGCCCTGCAGCGCCTCTCCGGGCTCTCCATCGGGCTCTCGGCCGAGCGCTGGAACCGGTGGGCGGCGGACCTGCCCGAGGGCCCGGTGGTCGCGGTGGAGCGGCGCGAGGCCGAGGACGACGGGCCGAGGACGACCACCCTCTTCGGCCTCACGATCCGGGGGGACCGGGTCGCCTTTCTCGTGGACATGTCCGGGTCCATGTGGGTGGACCACAAGGGCGCGCCGCGCAAGGAGGCCGTGGACGTGGAGCTGACCCGGTGCCTCCGCGGGCTGCCGCCCAGCGCGCGCTTCGACGTGGTGCCCTACGCCGAGCACCCCGACCCCTGGCGCGGTGAGCTGGTGGACGCGAGCCCCAAGAACGTGGACCGCGCGGTGAAGACGTTCCTGACCTGCAGCATGAAGGGCGTCGGGGACCTCTGGGGGGCCCTGGAGCTCGTGCTCGCCGACCCGGAGGTCGACACCGTCGTCGTCCTCACGGACGGCGCGCCCTCCGGCGGGGATCGGTGGAACGTGGAGCTCATGGGGCAGCTGCTCGGGGACGAGCTGCGGCTCCGACACGTGGACCTGCAGATGGTCCTCTTCGGCCCGACGAAGGGGCTGAAGCGCCGCTGGAAGGCGGTGGTCGAGGGCCTCGGCGGCTCGGTCGTCCTCATCGACTGACGCCGCTCGCGCCCCCTGGCGGGGGCCCCCTTGATTGGTCCGGTCGCGGGCCAACCGGCCGCCCCGTTCTGGCAGACTGACCGCCCGAGAACCCCGCCATGAGCCTCCGAGAACAGCTGAACTCGTCCGCCGAGGACATGCCGAACGGCAAGGTGCGCTACGCCGCCAGCGAGGGCGTCGCGCTGCTCACCCTCACCAACCCGCCGGCCAACGGCTACTCCTACGAGATGATGAGGGACCTCGACGAGGCCGTCCTGCGGGCGCGCTTCGACGGGGACGTCCACGCCATCGTGCTCGCGGGGGAGGGCGAGAGGTTCTTCTGCGCGGGGGCGGACATCTCGATGCTCGACTCGGTCACCCCGACGTTCAAGTACGCCTTCTGCCTCCACGCGAACGAGACGATGCTCCGCCTGGAGCACACGCCCAAGATCGTGATCGCGGCGCTCGGCGGCCACTGCGTCGGCGGCGGGCTCGAGGTCGCCATGAGCGCCGACCTGCGCTACGCCCGCCGGGGCTCCGGCAAGTGCGGCCTGCCCGAGGTGGCCCTCGGCGTCCTCCCGGGCACGGGGGGCACCCAGCGGCTGGCCCGCGCGGTGGGGGCCTCCAAGGCCATCGAGCTCATGGCCGCGGGGACCACCTTCGACTACGACGAGGCGGAGCGCCTCGGGCTCATCAACGGACAGATCGACGCCGAGGGGGACGACGCGTTCATGGACGAGGTGCTGGCGCGGGCCTCCGCGTACTGCCCGCCCAACCGCGCCGCCATGTCGGTGGGGCTGATCAAGCGCGCCGTGCAGAGCGGGGTCGACCTGCCCCTGGAGTCCGGCCTCGCCCTCGAGCGGGAGCTCCAGCAGCGGCTCTTCACGTCGGCGGACGCGAAGGAGGGGATCGCGGCCTTCGTCGAGAAGCGCGAGGCGAGGTTCCAGGGCTCCTGACCATGCGCGCGGTGCACGTCACCCGACACGGCGGCCCCGAGGTGCTCGAGGTCGTCGACGTCCCGGTGCCGGAGCCCGGCCCCGGGGAGGTCCGCGTGAAGGTGGCGGCGGTGTCGCTGAACCACCTCGACCTCTGGGTGCGTCGCGGGATGCCGGGGGTGGACATCCCCATGCCCCACGTCCCCGGGTGCGACGGGACCGGGACCGTGGACGCGCTCGGAGAGGGCGCGGCGGGCTTCGAGGTGGGGGACCCCGTCGTCCTCGAGCCGGGCTTCACGACGACCGACGGGCCGGAGACCCTGGCGGGGCTCGACCACCTCGCGCCGGACTACGGCATCCGCGGCGAGCACGCCCCGGGCTTCACGGCGGAGTACGTCTGCCTGCCCGAGCGCTACCTCACGCCGATCCCCGCCGGCATCGACCTGGTGGAGGCGGCGGCGCTGCCTCTCGTGTTCCTCACCGCCTGGGGGATGCTCGTCACCCGCGCCGAGGCCCGGGAGGGCGAGCGGGTGCTGGTGATCGGCGCCGCCTCGGGCGTGGGGTCCGCCGCGATCCAGCTCGCCCGCGCGCGCGGGTGCCGGGTGGCGGCGACGGCCGGCTCGCCCGACAAGCGCGCCCTGGGCCTCGACCTCGGCGCCGAGGAGGTCTTCGACCACGGGGACCCCGAGTGGTCGCGCGCGGCGAAGGGCTTCGCGGGGGGCTTCGACGTGATCGTCGAGCACGTGGGGCCAGCCACCTGGGATCACTCCATGCGCCTCCTCGTGCGGCGTGGGCGGCTCGTGACGTGCGGGGGGACCACGGGGCCGAAGGTCTCCGTCACGCTCCCTCACCTTTTCATGAAGAACCAGTCTGTGCTGGGCTCCACCATGGGCCCACGATCCGCCCTCACGGAGGTGCTCGCCGGCGTCGGTCGCGGCGACCTCCGCCCCGTCGTCGACCGCTCCCTCCCCGTCGAGTCCGTCCGCGAGGCGCACCAGCTGCTCGAGGACCGCGCGGTCGTCGGCAAGCTCGTCCTCACCCTCTGATCCGTCAGCGCCCCACCATGTCCGATCAAGACCCCGCCGACTCCGTCCAGCGTGCCGCCGTCCTCGGCGCCGGCACCATGGGCCACGGCATCGCCCAGGTGCTCGCCATGTGCGGCGTGGAGACCTGCCTCTTCGACATCTCCGAGCAGGCCGTGGCCGACGGCCTCGCCAAGATCGCGGGCAACCTCGACAAGGGCGTGGCCAGGGGCAAGGTCACCGAGGAGGAGAAGGCCGCCGCCGTCGCGCGCCTCTCCGGCGCCGTGGACCTGGAACGCGCCGTCGAGGGGGTCCAGGTGGTGATCGAGGCGGTGCCCGAGCGCATGGACCTGAAGAAGGACCTCTTCGGGAAGCTCGGCGCGGCCCTGGGCCCCGAGGTGGTGCTCGCGACGAACACGTCCTCGCTCTCGATCACGGAGATCGCGGACGCCACCGCGCACCCCGAGCGCGTGGTGGGCATGCACTTCTTCAACCCGGTGCACATCATGAAGCTGGTGGAGGTCGTGCGGACCGAGCGCTCCTCCGAGGCGGCGGCCGCCATGGCCCTCTCGCTGGCGCGTCGCATGGGCAAGGACCCCATCGACGTCCGGGACGCGCCGGGCTTCGCCTCCTCGCGCCTGGGGATCGCCATCGGCATGGAGGCCATCCGGATGGTGGAGGAGCAGGTGGCCAGCGCCGAGGACATCGACAAGGCCATGGTGCTGGGCTACGGCTTCCCCATGGGGCCCCTGAAGCTCACGGACCTGGTCGGCCTCGACGTCCGGCTGGCCATCGCCGAGTACCTGTCCGGCGAGCTCGGGGAGCGCTTCGCCCCGCCCGAGCTCCTGCGCCGGATGGTGGAGCGCGGCGAGCTCGGCAAGAAGTCGGGCAAGGGCTTCTACGACTGGGAGGTGAGCCGTGGCTGACGTCGAACCCGCCCCCCGCCGCTCGGGCGGCCCCCCCCGGTGGATGATGTTCACCGGGTGCGGGTGCCTCCTCCCCGGCTTCATCCTCGTGGCCACCGTGGCGTGGACCATGCAGCTCTTCGGCCAGCTCATCCACACCGCGGAGGCCTGGCGCGGGCTGGAGGCCCTCATCGCCTTCGACGACTCCGCGCGCGGGGTGCCGACCGGTGAGGAGGACAACCCCAACACGCCGGTGGACGAGTCCCGGGAGCAGGGGGAGTTCAAGCTCCTGCTCGGCGGCGCGATCCCCTTCTCGGGTGGCGTCGAGGCGTACTGGTTCGGCCGCTCCGTGCCGAGCCCCGCCGACACCGACCGCTCCTACGGGGAGGACGCCCTGAGCGTGACCTTCCTCAAGCTCCCCTCCGACCAGTCCGAGGCCGCGACCACGGCGGCCCCCGGGACGCCGACCCACGAGGACATGACGGTCGAGGTCCAGGGCGTCCCCCTCCGCGGGCGGCGCCTGCCGGAGATGGTGAGCGACGAGCTCTACTTCAAGATCAGCGGCCTCGAGGAGGTCCGGGGCGCGGGCGCCGCCGTCTGGCTGCGCGAGGGCTTCACGGATCCCGAGGAGGAGGGCGAGACCTTCGACCTCCTGCTCTTCCTCCAGCGCCCGGCGTCGAGCCAGCCGATCACCGACGCGGAGATCGTCCGCTTCCTCGAGCCGTTCCACGTGGCCGCCCTCGCCGAGGAGGCCTCGGCCGACGGCGGGGAGGGTGCGGGCGAGGGACCCGGCGGGGACGGCGAGGGACGTTGAGCGCCGAGGACCTCGAGGGCCCCGAAGGAGGTGCCGCGCCCGAGGCCGCCGAACCGGCGGCTCCGGAGCGCGCCGCCGGGCCCGTGGCCGGAGAGGCGGCCTCGAGCCTGCGGGTGGTGACGCTCGCCGGCCTCCTGTTGGTCCTCCTTGGGTCGTGGGCGCTCCTGCTGCGCCCGGGGGACGGCTCCATCGAGCCGTCCGTGCTCCTGGAGGAGCTCTTCGAGGCGGTGGAGGACCCGCTGCCGGGGTCCCTGAACCCGGTGGAGGCCAGGCGGCTGCCCACCGGCGAGCGGTACGTCCGCCTCGAGGCGGCGGCGCCGGTCGGGGCCGGCCCCAGCGAGGTCACGGTCGTCGAGTTCCCGGCGGTCCGTGGCGAGCAGGTCCTCAAGGAGCAGATCCTGAACCTCAGCTTCCGGTCCCCCGAGGAGGGGGGCGGCGGCCGGCCGGGCATGGGGGGAGGCGGCGGCTGGGGCTCCTCCGGCTCCCGGCGGTCGTGGGGCAAGAAGCCCCGCAGCACCGCCCGGCTGCAGGAGAAGGGCACCTTCCGCTGGAACGGCTTCGAGGCGCAGTTCGCCCGGCTGCTCCACGGGGCGAAGGCCGGGGATGCCGCGGCGGCTACCGGCGGCCCGAGCTACGAGACCGTCCGCGTCAACCTCTCCACCGGCGGCCGCTGCGTGCTCGCGTACCTCCGCTACCCGGAGGACGCCTCGCCCAGCCGCGAGGAGGTAGCCGCCACGGTGGCGGCCTTCCACCCCGCGGAGTGAGCCGCGGGGGAGGCCCGCCGCGACGGGTGGGTCACGCCGGACCCGCGGAGCGGGTCAGCGCGGCCGCAGCGCGCGCTCGAGGACCTCGGCCAGGTGCAGGACCTCGACCCCGCTCCCGGCGCGCCCGACGCCGATCTGCCACTGCTGGTGGCACCCCGGGTTGGCGGTCACGAGGGTCCGCGCGCCGCTCTCGTCGAGGCGGCCCATCTTCGGCTCCAGCACGTCGAGGGAGTCCTCGGGTCGAAGGACCGTGTAGATCCCGGCCGAGCCGCAGCAGGACTCGGAATCCTTCATCTCCACGCGGTCGAGGCCGGGGACGAGGTCGAGCAGCTGCCGCGGCTGGGTCCGGACGCCCTGCCCGTGGCACAGGTGGCACGGGTCGTCCCAGGTGACGGGCCCCTCGATCCCGTGGTCCGCGCCGAGGCGGCCCTCGAGCCGGCCCCTCGCCTCCTCCGTGCCGAGCTCCTCGGTGAGGTCGACCACGCGCGACGCGAAGCGCGAGGCGCGGCCGGCCCACTCGGGGTCGTTGGCGAGGAGGCGGCCGTACTCCTTCATGTGGGCGCCGCAGCCCGCGCTGTCGACCACCACCGGCGCGGCGTCGTCCACCTCCTCGAAGCGGGCGATGGTCTCCCGCGCGAGGGCCTCGGCGTGGTCGAGCTCGCCGTTGTGGGCGTGGAGCGCGCCGCAGCACACGTGCTTCGGGACCGAGCGGACCTCGCGCCCGGCGGCGGCGAGCACCGAGGTCATGGCGCGGTTCACGCGCCCGAAGAGCTCGGGCATGACGCAGCCCTCGAGGACCAGCACCGAGCCTCGGGACTCACCCTCGGCGGGTGTGACGGCGGGGAGCGGGCGCCGGTCGCGGGCGGCGGGGACCCGCGGCAGGTTCCTGAAGATCTGTCCGCGCAGTCCGAGCAGCGGACTCGTGAGCGCGTCGAGGCGCAGGAGCTGGACCGCCCTGAGCCCGAGGGCCGCGAGGCGGAGGCCCGAGCGGCGTACCAGGATGCCCCGGAAGCCGACCCAGCGCGCGAGCCGCGCGAGGGGCCCGGGCGGCCGCTTCTCGAGGAGGGCGCCGCGGCTGAACTCCATCATGGCGCCGAACTCGACCCCTGCCGGGCAGACGCTCTCGCAGTGGCGGCAGACGAGGCAGAAGTTCATCTCGTCCTCGAAGGTCGCGTCCGGCTCCGCGCGGTCCTCCGCGACGGCGCGCATGAGGTGGATGCGGCCCCTCGGGCTGGAGGTCTCCGAGCCGGTCAGCTGGTACGTGGGGCAGGTGGTGAGGCACAGCCCGCAGTGGATGCAGTCGAGCGCGCGCGCGTGGTCCACGAGGGACTCGCGGCTCATGGGGTGTGGGCGCTCGTGGTGGGCGGCGGCGGTGCTGTCGCTGGACATGGTTCGGGGACGGCTCAGGCGCTCGCGGGGAAGCCGCCGGACTGGAAGAGCCCGGCGGGGTCGTAGGCCTCGATGAGTCGGCGGGTCCAGGTCCCCTCGGGCCCGGACGGGCTGGAGCGCTCGGTCGCCTGGCGGAGCGCCTGGGGCAGGTCCGCGGCCGAGAGGGGCGCGCGGACCTCCACCTCGGCGGCGAGGTCCTCCGGCCACGCGTCCGCGGCGGAGGCGAGGTCTTGGGGGAGGTCGACGAGGGCCGCGCCGGGCTCGATCACCGCCGCGTCGAGGCCGCCGAGCGCGGCCTCGAGGGAGCGGACCGTGGCCGCGACCCGGGAGGGCACGGTGGTGAGGCGGAGGGCGGTGTCCCGCGCCCCGGCCCGGTGGAAGGCCTCCGCGCCCGGCCCGGGGTCGAGCTCGGTGACGGCGCCGAGGAGCGCCTCCAGCCGGCGCCGGTCCGCCTCCACCTGGGCCCCGCGGCCGGCGAGGAGCACGTGGACGACGCGATCCCGCACGAACAGGCACTGCTCCCGGACCCGCTCCGCTCGCCGCACCTCGAGGGCGACCTCCACGGCCTCCGCGGTCGAGCCGTGGGGGCCGGAGGTCAGGTACTGCTCCTGCTCAGGGGCCGGCATCAGCCGCAGGGAGGCCTCGAGGATGGGGCCGAGGATCCCGCGGGCGCCGACGTGGAGTCGGTGCAGGTCGAAGCCGGTCACGTTCTTCACGAGGCGGCCGCCCGAGCGCAGGTGGCGTCCGCGGCCGTCGATCATCCGCATGCCGAGCACGTGGTGGCTCGTGGGGCCGAGCCCGTGGCGGTCCAGGCCGGAGCGGCCGGAGGCCAGGACGCCGCCCAGGGTCGCGCCACCGGCGATCGCCGGGGTCAGGCGGTGCCCTCCCTCGGCGACGGTGGCCCGCAGCACGTCCATGTCCGCACCCGCCAGGGCCGTCAGGGTCCCGTCGCCCGGGACGTACTCCACGACGCCCGAGCCGGCGGGGTCGCCCAGGAGAGCTCGCATGGAGAGCTGGAGCGAGTCGCTCGCAGCCCCGGGGCGGCACCAGCCCAGCTGCCGGCCGCGCCCCACCGGGACGAGGCCCGCGCCGGCCAGGGCGGGCGCGTCCGCGAGGCCGGCGATCAGCCGGCCTAGCGCCGCCTCCTCCCTGGGGGAGGCCAGCGGGCCGCCGCCGGTCCCGGCGGTCGGGTGGAACTCGACCCCCGCGCGCTCGCACGCGTCGGCCATGGCCGCGATGCTCACAGCCCACCCCCGGTCGGCCCGTCCGAGTTCGCCAGGGGCCGGGTGTGCACCTCGCGGCAGCCGCGCACCGGGAGCATCTTGCCCGGGTTCCAGAAGCCGCTCGGGTCGAACGCCGCGCGCAGCTGGTCCATGGCGGCGAGGTCGTCGTCCGTGAAGACCAGGCACATCTCGTCCTGCTTCTCGAGGCCGATGCCGTGCTCGCCGGTCAGCGAGCCCCCGGCCTCGACGCAGGCCTCCATGATGATCCGCCCGGCCTCGAGGACCCGGCGGACCTCGTCCGCGTCCCGGCGGTCGTAGGAGATGTTGGGGTGCAGGTTGCCGTCGCCGGCGTGGAAGACGTTGGCGAGCTTCAGGTTCCGCTCCCGGCAGGCCACGGTGGCGGCGGAGACGATCTCGCGCAGCCGGGTGCGCGGGGCGACGACGTCGGCCACGTAGAGGTCCGGCGCGATCCTGCCCATGGCGCCGAACGCGCCCTTGCGTCCGGCCCAGAGTCGCGTGCGCTCCCCCCGATACGTGGTGGGGCGGGTGTCGAAAGCCCCCCAGCTGCGGGCCACCTCGATCACGTCGGCGCTGGTGGCCTCGACCTCCTCGTCGCCGCCCTCGACCTCGACGAGCATCACCGCCTCCGCGTTGTCGGGATACCCGGCGCGCAGCACGCTGGCCTCCACGGCCTCGATGGTGAGTCGGTCGAGGATCTCGATGGCCGACGGCTCGAGCCGCCGCGCGATCATCTCGCTGACCGCGTCGCAGCAGGCGTCCAGGGACTCGAAGAGGCAGAGCAGGGTCTCCACCTTCTCGGGCTTCGGGAGCAGCTGGACGGTGACCTCGGTGACGAGCCCGAGCATGCCCTCGCTCCCGATCACGGGCCCGAGGAGGTCGAGCCCGTCGCCGGGGCGCGGGGCCGGGCCGCCCAGCTCGACGACCTCGCCCTCGCTGTCGACCATGGTCAGGCCGAGGACGTGACGGTTGGTGGAGCCGTACTTGAAGCCGTGGGGGCCGCCCGAGTTGTTCCCGACGTTGCCGCCGATGGTGCACGCGGTCTGGCTGGAGGGGTCCGGGGCGTAGAAGAGGCCCGCGTCGGCGCAGGCGGCCGTGAGGTGCACGTTGACCACCCCGGCCTGGACGCGGGCGTAGCGGTCCTCGGCGTTGACCTCCAGCACCTCGCGCATGCGAGCGGTGCCGAGGATGGCGCCGTTCTCCACGGGGCGGGCGCCGCCGCTGAGGCCGGTCCCGGCGCCGCGGGGGACGACCACGAGCCCGGCGTCCCGCAGGACCTTCACGGCGGCGGCCGCCTCCGCCGTCGTCCGGGGGAGGACGATCACCTCCGCCGTCGCGTGCTGGAGCATGAACGCGTCCGACTCGTACGCCGAGCGCGCCGTGGCGTCCGTCCGGACCCCGCGCGCTCCCACGATCCGCTCGAGCTCGGCGACGTGCCGGCCCGTGAGCCCCTTCGTTCCGCTGCCCATCGGCGAGATTCTAGGGCGATCCGGCCCGCGCGCGAGCCCCGGCCTCCGTGAAGGCTCGGCTCGCCCGAGGGCTCAGACCCAGCGGAGGCTCAGACCCAGCGGAGACTCAGACCCCGCGGAGGCTCAGCCGGGCGGCGCCGATCCACCCCGCGTCCGAACCGAGGGTCGCGGCGACGATCCGCGACGCGCCGCCGCCGTACCGCTGCTCCGACATCAGCTCGTGGGCGCCGGCCTCGAGCACGTCGAGGGCGCCGCCGAAGCCCCCGCCGATGACGAAGAACTCGATGTTGAAGAGCGTCACCAGGGTGGAGAGGCCGGACCCGAGGTCCCGGCCGATCTCGTGCAGCAGGCGTCGCTCCGGACCGTCCGCGTCCCGGGCGGCCTGGGCCAGCGCCGGGAGGTCGTCGGTCAGGCCCGCCTGGAGCGCCCGGCGCTTCGCGGCGCTGGCGGAGACCAGTCGCTCGAGGCATCCGTAGGAGCCGCAAGGGCAGGCGAGCTCCTCGAAGTAGGGGCCCGCGAAGGGGCTGCCGCTCGGGCGCGGGAAGATCACCGTGTGCCCGATCTCACCCGCGTTGCCGCCGGGGCCGATGAACAGCTCGTCGAAGAGGACGATGCCGCCGCCGACGCCGGTGCCGAGGGTGAGCAGGGCCATGCTGTCCTCCTCGCGCCCCGCGCCCAGCCACTGCTCGCCGAAGGCGGCGACGTTGGCGTCGTTCTCCACGATCACCTCGCGGCCGCCCAGACCCCGGCCGACGCCCTCGGAGAGGCTCTGACCCACCAGGTTCGGCATGTTGGCGCTCGCGAGGACGGTCCCCGTGGAGCGCTCGAAGAGCCCGGCGCAGCCGAGGCCGACGCGCTCCGCGGCCCCGCCCGCCGCCTCCTCGAGCTCGCGGACGAGGTCCGCGGCGCGGGCGAAGATCTCCTCGGGGGGGGCGTCGGGTTCGAAGGGGCGGGAGCCGCGCGCGAGGACCTCGCCGTCCTCTCGCACCGCGCCGCCCTTGATCGACATCCCACCGAAGTCGAGTCCGATCAGGTGGTCGGCGGTCATGGGAGCGCGCTCAGGACTACCGGCCCTTGAGGCGCCGGGTGACCCGTCGATAGGCCTTCAGGTACTCGCGGCCGCTCTCGGCCCACGAGAAGTCCTGCTCCATGCAGCGCTTGAGGACCACCTTCCAGTCGGAGGCCTTCTTGTAGATGGCGCGCGCGGCGTCCATGGCCTCCACGAGGGCGTCCGCCTCGTAGCGCCCGAAGAGGATGCTGGTGCCCTTCTTCGGGGACTCGGTGAGGTCCACGAGGGTGTCCTGGAGACCGCTGTGGGCGTAGGCCATGGGGACCACGCCGTACCGCATGGCGATGGCCGCCAGGGCGTTGGTGGCGTGGTAGTGCCCCGGGAGGAGCAGCATGTCGGCGCCCGCCAGGAGCGTGTGGGCCGTGCCCACGTCGTACCCCTCGATCACGCGGCAGCAGCCGGCGAAGGTCTGCTCGATGGTGTGGAGGCGCTCGATGATCTCGGGCGGGCCGGGGCCCATGAGCACCAGCTGCACGTTGCGCTCGAGGATGGGGGTCAGGGACTCCGCGAGGATGTCGAAGCCGCTGTCCGCGTCGAAGCGGCCGATCACGGCCACCAGCGGGGTGCGGGGGGAGACGTCCAGCTTGAGGCCCTCCTGGAGCTGGGCCTTGCACTTGCGCTTCCCGGGGACGTCCTTGTTCTCCGGCGAGAAGTTCTGCGCGAGGAGCGGGTCCGTGGCGGGGTTCCAGGTGCGGTAGTCGATCCCGCTCTGCACGCCGACCATCTCCTTGGCGCGCCGGCGGAAGGTGTCCTCCAGCCCGTCGCCCCGGTCGGAGTGGATCAGCTCGTTCGCCTTGCTGGTGGAGGAGGTGCCGACGATGGTCGCGAACTCCGCCCCCGCCTTCAGGTAGTTGACGCGGCCGCCGAGGGAGACGCCCTCCACGTTGCGGAAGTAGGCGTGCGGGATGCCGACCTTGGGGAGGATCTCGCGCTCGAAGGACCCCTGCATGGCGAGGTTCTGGATGGCGAAGAACGTCCCGGGCTTCGCGGCGGGGTGCTCGCGGCCGTGGTACTCGAGCTTCTGCACCAGGGGGATGAGGCCCGCGGTCCAGTCGAGGCAGTGGATGACGTCCGGCGTGAAGGCCAGGGGGCCGAAGCCCTCGAGCACGGCCCGCGCGAAGATGGCGTAGCGGCGCCAGTTGTCGAGGTAGGGGCCGTCCTCGTCGCCGTAGGGGTGCCTCGAGCGGTAGAGGTGCTCGTGGTCGATCAGGTGGACGGTGAGGCCGTCCACGTACCCGGTCCGGATCGTGATCGGCGTGCGCCCGGAGCCGTCACGGATCCTCAGCAGGGCGCTCTCCTCGAGCGGGCCGAGGGACTCGACGTCGATGTCCCTCGAGAAGGGGAGGAAGACCCTGACCTCGGCGCCGAGGCTCTGGAGGGTGCGGGGGAGCAGCTCGGCGATCTCGGCGAGCTGCGTCCGCCGGACCAGGGACTTGAGTTCGGGGGTCGCGAACGCGATCTTCACGTCCTTCGCGGGGGCGTGGGTCGAGGCGAGTGGGGGAGGGCAGGCCTCCCGGACGCGCCGGAAGGACCGTCCCCAAGGTAGTCGCCAGGGGGGGGCGAGCCCCAGGCTCGGGCAGGCCGAGCGGATGTAAGCCCTTTATTTTGAGTTTCTTGCGCTACCTTGATCCCCGGGTTTGCTCGTAGGCGGCGACCGCCGCGGGGAGGGCCTCCCGGATTCGCTCGATGCGCGTCGCGTCCGAGGGGTGGGTGGACAGCAGCTCGTAGGGGGCCGAGCCGGAGTTGGCGCTCATGCGCTGCCAGAACCCCACGGCGGCCCGGGGGTCGTACCCGGCGCGGGCCATGTACATGAGCCCGCGCGCGTCGGCCTCCAGCTCGGCGTCCCGGCTGAACGGCAGCGAGACCAGCAGGTGGGCGGCGTCGGACCCCAGCGAGGCGAACTGCTCCTGGGTCTCCGGGTCGTCGCTGTAGGCCCCGGCCCCGGCGGCGATGGCGATCCCGAGGAGGTCCTGGCGGGTCATCCGCTCGGTGCCGTGCCGCAGCGTCGCGTGCGCGATCTCGTGGCCCATGACCACGGCCAGCCCGGTCTCGTCCTGGGCGACGGGGAGGATCCCCGTGAAGACGGCCATCTTGCCCCCCGGAAGGCACCACGCGTTCACGACCTCGTCCCGCTCCACGAGTCGGACCTCCCAGTCGAACCGCGTCGCCACCTCGGGGTCGAGCTCCCGGGCTGCGGCGACGAGTCGCTGGGTGAGCTGCTCCACCATGCGCTGGTCCGGGCCGCCGGAGACGACCGTCTCGCCGGCCAGGAGCTCCGGGTAGGCATCCGCGCCCATCTGGGCGTCTTCGCTGATCCGGTAGGTGTTGAGGTTGCAGCCGGGCAGGGTCGAGGCGGCCGCCGCGACGGCGAGGACGGCGTGTCGGAGTCGGACTTTCATGGGCAAGGCGTGCGGGCGGATGACGGGGGGCGCGGTGGACGACAAGATACCACCGCACCTGCCGGGCCGCGCCGCCCGCGCGCCGCCCCGACCCGCCCCCTCTATCCCGGCCCCCGGCCCCGCCACCGATGACCCGAAAGCCGCTCGTCCTCCTCGTCCTCGATGGATGGGGCCAGCGCAAGGAGAAGGACTCCAACGCGATCGCGGAGGGCGCGCCGTACTTCCACGAGCTGCTCTCGGAGAACCCCTCCACGCTCCTCACGGCCTGCGGCTCCGAGGTGGGGCTGCCCCTGGGGGTGATGGGCAACAGCGAGGTGGGGCACACCAACCTCGGGGCGGGGCGCGTCGTGTACCAGGACGTCAGCCGCATCGACAAGGCCATCGAGGCCGGCGAGTTCGCCCGCAACGCGGCCTTCGGCGAGCTCATGGCCGACGTCCGCGCCCGCGGCGCGACCCTGCACCTCATGGGGCTCGTGAGCGACGGGATGGTCCACTCCAGCGACCACCACCTGCGGACGCTGCTCCAGATGGCGGCGGACCAGGGCCTCGAGCCGGACCGTGTGGTGGTGCACGCCATCACCGACGGCCGGGACACCCCGCCGAGGTCGGGCGTGGACTTCGTCGCCGCGCTGGAGGACGCCTGCGCGGCCGCCGGCGTGGGGCGCGTCGTCAGCGTCATCGGCCGCTACTTCGCCATGGACCGGGACAAGCGCTGGGAGCGGGTCGAGCGGGCCTACCGCCTGTTCGTCTCCGGAGAGGGGGCGCGCCACGACTCGGCCGTGGGCGCCGTGCGCGCCTCGTACGAGGCCGGGGTGACGGACGAGTTCATCGAGCCGGTCGTGATCGGCGAGCCGGGGGCCGGCCGCATCGCCGACGGGGACGGCGTGCTGCTCTTCAACTACCGGGCGGACCGCATGCGCGAGATCACCGACGCGCTCGTCCAGGTCGGGTTCGACGGCTTCGAGCGCGGCGACGGGGCGCCGTCGGTGCAGGCCGTGTCGATGACGCAGTACCGAGACGACATCGACATCCCCGTGGCCTTCCCGCCGGTGGACCTGAACGGGATCTTCCCGGAGCTCATCAGCGCGGCGGGGCTCCGCCAGGAGCGCATCGCGGAGACCGAGAAGTACGCCCACGTGACGTACTTCTTCTCCGGCGGACAGGAGGCTCCCTACGAGGGGGAGACGCGCACGCTGATCCAGAGCCCGAGGGTCGCGACCTACGACCTCGCGCCGCAGATGAGCGCGCCGGAGGTGACGGCGGCCATCCTCTCCAGCCTCGAGCGCGGCGAGACCGACGTGTACGTCGTCAACTTCGCGAACGCCGACATGGTCGGGCACACGGGGATCTACGAGGCGGCCTTGAAGGCGGTGGAGACCGTGGACGGGTGCCTGAAGCAGATCGTGCCCGCGGTCCTCGCACGAGGCGGCTCGGTCGCCATCACCGCCGACCACGGCAACTCCGAGCAGCTCTGGGACGGCTCGACGGACCAGCCGCACACGGCGCACACCCTCAACAAGGTCCCGTTCGTCCTCGTGGGGGGCGGCACCTCCGGGGCCCGGATGCGGGAGCACGGCGTGCTCGCGGACGTGGCCCCGACGCTGCTCGAGGTCATGGGGCTGGATCGGCACCCGAGCATGGACGGGCAATCCCTGATCCTGGGCTAGGGCAACCCCGGGAGTCGGGCATCCTGAGGCCCATGGAGAGGCTCCGGTGTCTCGCAATGGAGCGCCCGGGGGCCAGCGACAGGGCGGAAAGCGCCTTCCCCTGGCGTCCCGTCAGGAGTTGGTATTCTCCATGTACTCCCCAGCCCTTCCTGCCGCCCCCTCAAGAGGGCTGCACGGCCCCTGACGGCGCACCGTCAGGGCCCTTCCGATCCGCAGTATGTCCCTTTCCGCATCGCTTCGACTCACCCGCCTCCCCCTGGCGGCGGGCCTCGCGCTCCTGGCCTCGCAGAGCGTCAGCGCCGCCGCACCCCAGGCACTCCAGCGGCTCTTCGTCCCCCCGAGTCCGGACGAGCTGCAGGACGTCCGTTCGGACTGGGCGTCCCGCACGGTCGACGTGGCGGGCTTCCAGCTCGAGGCCACCGGGCTGGGGTCCTCGAACGAGGACGTGCACATCATCAGTCACCTCTCGGAGGGTGAGCGCCACTACGTGGCCGTTCGCTTCCCGCAGAACTACGAGCCCGGTCAGCCCCACGCGGCGGTCGTGCTCTGCCACGGCGGCCTCAACGGCGTCTCGGCGGAGGAGGCGGGCAACCTGCTCTCCACGTTCCCCGGGCAGTGCATCGACGACGACTACTTCATCCTCATCCCGTCCTTCCGGGGCGAGACCCTGGTCAGCAACTTCGCCGGGCCCTTCGTCTCCGGCGGTGAGCCGAGCTACGCCGACCGGGACGTGGACGACGTCATTTCGATGCTGTCCACGCTCCTCGTGGCGTACCCCGACATCGACGACGCGCGGATCGCGGCGTGGGGGATCAGCCGGGGCGGCGCGACCGCGCTCCTCCTCAAGGCTCGCGACCCCCGCATCCGTCGGGTCGTGGACCTCTTCGGGTTCACCGACCTGAGCCTCCCCAGCGTGCAGGCGGAGGTCAACGAGATCCTGTTCAACGGCGCGACCCCCGCGGGGATCGGCCGGGTCATGTACGAGGCGGCGGTGGAGCCCTGGCTCTCCGGCACCATGACCCTCGAGGAGGCCCGCCTCTCCTGGATCCGTCGCTCCCCCGGCTACTTCGTCGAGGACCTCGCGCCGATCCAGGTGCACCACGGGCTGCAGGACCTCTCGGTGGAGCCCGCCCACTCGATCCTCCTGCTCGACAGCCTCGCCGCGCTCAACCTGCCGGCCGGGGACGTGGAGGGCTACCTGTATCCCAACGGGTCCCACGGGCTCAACTCGCTCATCGGTCAGGGGCCGCGGGTCGAGGAGTTCCTCTGCAACCTCCAGCTCGGCCCCAGCGGCTACTGCGGGCCCATGTCCACCTCCGCCAGCGGCGGGATCGCCTCCGCGGACTACCGGGGCTCGGCGTCCATCGGCCAGAACGACCTGCGGTTCGTGGTGAACCACTGCCCCCCCGGCTCGGCGGGCATGGTGTTCATGGCGCCGCGGCCGGCGTACTTCCCGAGCGGCGGCGGCTTCGTCTGCGTCGGGACGGGCGCCATCCGGATCGGCTTCGGCAGCATCGATCAGGCGGGACGGTTCGAGCTCCCCGTCGACCTGCAGACGGCGAACCCCGCGCTGACCAGCTTCCTCAACGTGGGCTCGAGCGCGTACCTGCAGCTCGTGTATCGCGACCTCGGGAACCCCAACGGCTTCTGGAACTTCTCCAACGGCCTGGTGGTCCCGCTCCTACCCTGAGGCGCTCCGGGCCCCGTGCCCGCCACGACGGTCGCGGCGGCGACGCCTACCGGCTCCGGTCCGACGGCGCGCGCCGTCAGTCGGTGAGGCGGTACCACACCAGGCCCGCGTACTCGTGCAGAGCCCAGCAGGAGTCGCGGAGCGTCTTGCCGCGGGGGACGAGGCCCTCGACGAGCTTGCTGGGGGCGCTGTGCGGTCCCGTGGGCGCCGGGAGGGCCGAGACCCCGGCCTGCTCGAACGCGACCAGCGCCCTGGGCATGTGCCACGCGTTGGTCACCACCGCCGCGCGCTCGAGGCCGTGCCGCGCCATCAGCCTCGCGATCCCCTCGGCGTTGCCGCGCGTCGTGCGGGCCGAGTCCTCGGTCCACGCGACCTCGACCCCGAGCTCGTCCTCCACGTAGTCGCGGAGCACGTGGCTCACCGGGCGCCGATCGGGGCGCAGGACGCCGCCGGTGATGACGAGGGGGAGGCCCGTCCGGCGCGCGAGCGTGGCGCCGTATCGACAGCGGATCTGGCTCAGGGCCCCCGGCTGGTCAGGGCCGTACTCGGGAGGGTCGCAGTCCACGTCCGCGGCGAGGACCACGATCACGTCCGCGTCGATGCGGTCCGCCTCCGGGTCGAGGCTCGGCGAGGTCTGCAGGCCGTCCAGGAGCCAGAACGCGACGAAGGGGACCGTGAGGGCCACCGTGAGCGCGGCGCCGACGCTGGCCATGAGGACGCCGGCGCGGCGGAGCAGCGGGCGCCCGGCGCGCCAGCGGAGCAGGAGCCCCAGGGCCACCAGGAGGTAGAGCCCCGCGGGCGGCATCAGCGTGTTCTCCAGGACCCACTTCACTCGCTCCACGATCGGACGTCGGCGCCAGGTGGGGCCCCTCGATCGCCGAAAAGTCCGCGGCGGC
>JASFWR010000223.1:0-6282 GCA_050049155.1 Planctomycetota bacterium
GTAGAAGCTGTCGCAGCCCTCGGGGGCGAAGCTGGGATCCGTGGCGGTGGGGCGGTGGACGTAGAGGGAGAAGTCCTCGGCCAGCACCTTCCTGTCGAAGATGTCCTCGAGCAGCTCGCGGTAGCGCTTGCCGAACCAGACCGTGTGGTGGACCACGTCGGGGTACTGGCGGGTGGTGCCGAAGTAGAGGACGAAGAGCCCCATGGAGTAGTGGGCCGACGCGAGCTTGGCCTTGGAGGCGAAGCTCCGCTCCTTGCGCGGGATCATCTCCCCGTGGAGGAAGGCCGCGTCCGCGTTGGAGACGGTCACGTCCGCGCGGCGCTCCTCGCCGCCCTCGAGGCGCACGCCCTTCGCGGCGCCGCCCTCGACGAGCACGCTCTCCACGGTCGTCCCGGTCTCGATCCTGACGCCGTGCCGGCGCATGAGCCCCTCAAGCGCCTTCACGATCGCACCCGTGCCCCCCATGGCGAAGTGGATGCCCCACTGGCGCTCCACGTGGTGGATGAGGCTGTAGATGCTCGTGGTGTCGAAGGGGTTCCCGCCGACGAGGAGCGGCTGGATCGAGAAGGCCCAGCGGAGCTTCTCGTGGGAGAGGTACTTCGAGACGAACTGCCAGACCGTGAGGTGGCTGCGGAGCTCCATGAGCTTCGGCACCTGCTTGACCATGGTCCCGAAGCGGTGGAACGGCTCGTCGGAGAGCTCCGTGAAGCCCACGTCGAAGATGCGCTTGGAGTGCTCGAGGAGCCGGTCGTAGCCCTCGACGTCCCGGGGCTCGATGCGCGCGATCTCGGCCTTGGTGTCCTCGATGGACCCCCCGTAGTCGAAGTGGGAGCCGTCCGGGTACTGGAACCGGTACCAGGGGGTCAGGGGGACCAGCTCGACGTGGTCCGAGAGGCGCTCGTCGAACAGCTCGAACAGCTCCTCGAAGAGGAACGGCGCGGTGACGACGGTGGGGCCGGCGTCGTGCTTGAAGCCGTCGCGCTCGAAGGTCTGGGCGCGGCCGCCGAGGCGGGGGCCCCGCTCGAGCAGGGTCACCTCGTGACCCTGGGCGCGAAGCCGGATCGCCGCGGCGATCCCGCCGAGGCCGCCGCCGCAGACGATGGCGCTCATGGCCCCGTCAGACTCTCGCGGCGAAGCGTCGGGCGAGCTCTTGGAGGGGGGCGCCGGCGCCGTGGGGGAGGTGGGAGGCCAGCTCGACGGCCTCGTCGAGCAGCTCGAGGGAGCGGGCGCGCGCCTCTCGGACGCCGTCGGTGCCGGAGCGCTCGGCCGCGAGGGCCACGTAGTTCAGCCGCCCCTTGCCGCCGGCGGCGGCGAGGTCGCTCTCGAGGTCCGAGAGGTCGTCCGCGATCTGGTAGCCGATGGCCAGGGCGTGGGCGGCGTCCCGGGCGGGGGCGATCGCGTCGGCCTGGCCCGCGTACAGCAGGGTGAGCTCGACGGGGAGCGCGAAGAGGACGCCGGACTTCTCCGCGGCGACCGCCTCGTACTCGGAGATCGTGGTGCTGTCGTGGTTGGCGACCGCGAGGTCCGCGGTCTGCCCGTGGATCAGGAGCGAGGTCCGCAGGTGGGTGTGCGCCACCATGGGGCCGATCCGGGATCCGTGGGTGAGGGTGGAGAGCGCGCCGTAGGCGGCGGAGAGCAGCAGGGCTCCCGTGCAGAGGGCGACGTCCGCGCCGAACTTGACCCAGACGGCGGGGGTGCCACGGCGCTCGGTGTCGCGGTCCTGCAGGTCGTCGAAGACCAGCGAGGCGTTGTGGAGGAGCTCCACCGTGGCCGCGATCGCCACGTTGTCGTGCTCCGGGAGGCGGAGCGCGGCCCCCGCCGCGAGGGCGAGTTCCGCGCGGGCGCGCTTCCCACCCGATTCCAGGTGGTAGCGCGCCGCGCGAAGGGCCGCCGATCCGGCGCCCCGGCGAGCCCCGCCGGCCGACTCCACGAACGCGATGAGGGCTTGATCAGAGAGGCCGGGCCGCGTGTGCACGGAGCCGATGGCTTCTTCACTTGCCTGGGTCATCGTCATCCTCGTGGAGCCTTCCTTCGGGGAGCTTGCCGGTGCCGGTCGGGTCGGGGTGCGATCAGCTGTCGCCGTCGGTCTCGGCGACCGCCACGGTCCAGATGATCACGCCGAAGGCGATCTTGTTGACGACGTCGGCGATGTTGTAGACGACGTTCAGCATGTCGTCGGAGCTGCCCGGCTCGGCACCGGTGAGGTAGCCGAGGAAGTAGCCCAGGGGGTAGATCGCCCAGCCGATGGTCACGATGTTCCGCATCAGCTTGAACGCGGACTGGACCGAGGCCGGGGCGCTCTCGGCGCTGATCTTGCTGGCCTCCCCCGCGAAGATCTCGCGGAGGATGTAGATCCAGCCGAGCATGCCGACGATGAAGCCGGGCCAGGCGCCGATGGTGCCTGCCTCGCCGAGGTAGCCGCCGATGAGCATGACGAGCGTGCCGATCATCAGGCGCCAGAAGACGCCACCAGGCACCTTCGTGATCGCCGCGAGGATCAGGTAGAACTCGACCATCAGCAGCGGAACCGTGATGAGCCAGTCGATGTACCGGTAGACCGTGGGGGTCTCACCGGTCTCGACCCACACGTCCCGCATGTAGAAGTAGTGGGTGGCCGCGACCAGCGTGACCAGACCCGAGACGGTGAGGGAGGTCTTCCACTTGCCCTTGACCCGCTGGATCTCGAGGAAGAAGAAGGCGGTGGCGGCGACGAGGGCCATGGAGATCACCCAGAAGGAGATCCCGACGGCGTCGTCCGCCTTGAGGACCATGGCCTCGGGGGCCACGGCAGCCAGGGGGCTGAAAAGGTTAGAGAGGGTGGTGACGAGCATGATGAGGTAAGCTCTGAGCGTTCCCGGCGACGAGGTGATGACTCGGCGGCGGGCGAATTGGATTTCCAATGCCCGGTGGCTGTGCTGGCTCGAGAGCCGGTGCAGCCATCGTTCTTGACGTCTTCTTCGCGCCTCCCGGGGCCGCGGATGCCGAATTGTCGCTGCCGGGGTGGCCTCACGAGGGCCCTGAGGGCGCCCACTGCGGGGCGCAGTTGCGACTCGGGCACGTGCGCGCGCGCTCCTGACGCCGTGGCAGGGACCCGTCGCCCGCGTTGCACGTCCCTCCCCGATCGGTCATCGATCTTCGGAATGGGGGAGGCCGATTGCGGGTTCGAAAGCTCCGCCGCGAAGGAGCGGTGTCGCCCCGAGGGACGACGCCGGATCGGCGGGACGGTACTCCTACAGACGTTCCCTATTTCTGAGGGGAGGCTCATCCAGCAGGGAGCGCAGGATGCTGCTTCCCGAGGAGCGTCGCGGCCGCGCCCGCCTCGCCCCTCCCGCCTCCTCGACTCGCGCCCTTCGTCGCCCCGCCCACATGCTCGACCGTCACGACGTCCTCGACTCCATGCTCCGTGAGATCCGGATCACCCGGCACCTGGTGGAGAAGGTCCCGCCCGGCGGGATGGACCTCCGCCCGACCCCTGGGCAGCGCTCGACCCTGGAGCTGCTCCGCTACCAGAGCTTCTGCGGGCTCGGCGGCACCCACGCCATGCTCGACGGCGGGTGGGAGCGCTACCAGGCCCTGGCCGCGGCGGCGGACGGCCTCGGCCCCGACGAGATCCCCGGGGCGCTCGACGCCCAGGCCGCCGCCCTCGAGGAGGTCTTCGGCACGATCACCGACGAGGCCTTCGACACCCAGGAGGCCACCTCTCCCCGCGGTGAGGTCATGACCCTGGGCAAGGCCCTGCTGGAGCACCCCGTGAAGTGGCTGGTGGCCTACAAGCTGCAGCTCTTCCTCCACTGCAAGATGGCGGGGAACGACGACATCTGGACCCCGAACTGCTGGGGGGGCGTCGACATGGCGCGCCCCGAAACACAGTCCTGACACGGGGCCGCGCGCTCCGGCCGACCCGGCGGTCTCACCTGCGCTCCCTGGCCCGGATCGGGCCGTCCCCGTACGGCGGCCCGGCGCCCCTGCGGGTACCCTCCATCGACCGCCACGCGAGTGCCAGCGGCGCTCCCCGCGCCAGGCCGGCGGGCGGTTCCGCCGACGAATCCAAGCCATGATCCTCCGCCGTCCCCCCTCCAGCGCTCCCGGGCCCCACCGCGCGCTGCTCCTCCTGGTCGCCGCCGGGGCCCTCGCGTGGGCGCCGGCGTCCGGCGCCGAGGCGGGGGCGGGGGACCGACCGGCGTCGGCGCCTGCCCAGGACGACGACGAGGGCCCCGGGCTCCTGCGCGGGATCGAGGAGACGACCGGGCGCTTCCGCATGAGCGTGGAGGTCGACATGGGCGCCGCCGGGGTGCCGGGCGTCGAGCTCAAGCTGCAGGGGACCTCGGAGACCCAGCTGGTCATGGGCGGCCAGGCCCTGCTCTCCGTGTCGAGGCTCGAGGACGTCCCGGGCGGGGAGGTCGTGACCCTGCTCGGGGCGCGGGACGACCTGGGCAAGCTGTTCTGCCTCTCGGCCGACGGGAGCCGGTCCGCCATCACCTACTCGGACGGGGACGTGACCGGGGAGGGCGCCCTCGTGCTGGTGGACCCCTTCGCGACGTTCCGCAGCTCGACCATGTACGTGGAGGACGGCGGCACCATCTCCAAGCTCTTCCTCGCGCCCGATTGGGAGCAGCTCTCCGAGTCGCGCCTCGTGCGCACGGCGGCCGACGCCGGGGACGTCCTCGGGCGCCTCCTCTCCACGCCCCACCCCGCGCCCTGGTTCAACCGCGCCGACGCCGGCCCCGACCCCGCGACCCGCCACGCGCCCGAGCACGACCGGCTCGCGGCGTTCGAGGGCAGCTTCCTCGCCGAGGGGGAGGACCCCGCCCGGCGGCGCTACTTCCGCGCCAGCCTCGTGGGCAACGGCCGCTACCTCCTCGGCGTGTCGGGAGCGGGGGACCCGCGCGAGACGGAGAGCGTCGACGAGGTGGTCCTCGTGGGCTTCGACAGCGTGCGCGAGGTCCACCAGATGTTCCGCTACTCCGGCAAGGGCGCGCCCGTCGTGTACTGCGAGGGCCCCGCGCGGGAGGACGGCGAGCTCCGCCTCCGTGACCCCTTCGGCGCCTGGAAGGTCCGCGCGACCGTGGCGGACGACGGTGCCCAGACCTGGACCTGGACCCAGGCGCGCCGGGAGCCGGTGACCGTCGCCCTGGTCCCGACCGAGCTCCCCGCGCCGCGGCCTCCCTCCGAGGACGAGGCCCGCGACCCCTCCGACCGAGGCGGCGACTGACCCTCCACCCCCCGGCGCCCGCGCCGGCCCTGACCTCCCCACGCCCCCGATGTCCAACGAACCGACCCCCGGCCTCCCCGAGCTCGGCGCCGACGACGTCGCCGCCATCGACGCGCTCCGCTCCGACTACCAGCGGGTGGTGGACGAGCTGTCCAAGGTGATCGTCGGCCAGCGCGCGGTGATCGAGCAGCTCGCCATCTGCCTGTTCGCCCAGGGGCACGCGCTGCTCATGGGGGTCCCGGGGCTCGCGAAGACGCTGCTCATCAGCCGGCTGGCGGAGACCATGGACCTCGGCTTCAGCCGGATCCAGTTCACGCCGGACCTGATGCCCATGGACATCACCGGCACGGACATCCTCCAGCAGGGGGACGGGGGCCGGCGCGACTTCGAGTTCGTGAAGGGCCCGCTCTTCGCCAACATCGTCCTCGCCGACGAGATCAACCGGGCGCCGTCCAAGACCCAGGCGGCCATGCTCGAGGCCATGCAGGAGCACCGCGTGACGGTGGTGGGGCGGACCTACACCCTGGAGGAGCCCTTCTTCGTGCTCGCCACCCAGAACCCCATCGAGCAGGAGGGGACCTACCCGCTCCCCGAGGCGCAGCTCGACCGCTTCATGTTCATGGTCGAGGTCGACTACCCGAGCCTCGACGAGGAGATCGAGATCGCCCGCTCGACCACCGGCGCGGCGGCCCCCGCCCTCCAGCACGTCCTCGACGGCGGGCGGGTCCGCGCGCTGCAGGAGCTGGTCCGCCGGGTGCCCGTCCCGGAGCACATCTTCGAGTTCGCGGCGAAGCTCGTGCGGCGCACGCGCCCCGGCTCGGAGGAGGCCCCCGAGTGGCTCGGCCGGCTCGTGTCGTGGGGCGCCGGCCCCCGCGCCGTGCAGTACCTGATCCTCGGCGCCAAGTCCCGCGCGGCCCTGCAGGGCAGCTACATGGTGCGCCTCGAGGACGTGGTGGCGGTGGCCGAGCCGGTGCTGATGCACCGGGTCATCACCTCCTTCGCCGCGGAGTCCGAGGGCACGAGCAGCCGCGAGATCGTGCGCCGCCTTGTGGCGGAGCTCGAGCAACAGG
>JASFWR010000224.1:0-6271 GCA_050049155.1 Planctomycetota bacterium
GCCCGTTCCGCGTCCTAGGCATCCAGCAGGTCGCGATTGGGGGTGAGGACAAGGGCGCCCTCCGCGCGTTCTGGAGCGACCTGCTCGGGATCCCGGCCACCGGCACCTACCGGAGCGTGTCCCACAACGTGGACGAGGACATCCTGACCCTCGGGAGCGGCGCCCACGCGGTGGAGCTGGACCTCATGGAGCCGGTGGACCCGGACCGCAGCCCCCGGGTGCACAGCCCGGCGCTCAACCACCTCGGGCTGTGGGTGGACGACCTGCCCGCTGCGGTGGAGTGGCTCCGGGGCGAGGGGGTCCGCGTGATCGGCGAGATCGCTCCTGGCGCCGCCGGCCACGACGTCTGCTTCGTGCACCCGCGGGGCAGCGAGGCCTCCCCCATCGGCGCCACCGGGGTCCTCCTCGAGCTGGTGCAGGCGCCCGCCGACGTCCTCGCCGCGCTGGGCGAGTAACGGCTCGCCGCACCGGTCGGGCGAGGTAAGGCCGGGGGCCGTCCGGTTCCGCCGGCCCCCCAGCGGCCGCATCAGCGGGTCCAGCGCCCCGTGCCCGCGTCGCTCTCCAGGCCGAGGCTCTTCGGCGCCGACCGTCTCCTCCAGGGCTGCCCCGCGGCGTCCCGCAGGGTCCAGCCGTTCGAGATGTCGTGACTGAAGATGAACTCGAGCCGCTCGGCGGGGCGGATCGTCGAGCGCCCCAGCGGCTCGGTCCCGAACCGGGTCGCCACCCGGAGCGCTCCGATCGGCGCGCGGAACTCGTCGTTCACCACGAGGTGGACGCCCGTCAGGTCCGCGTCCCCGCCGTTGCGGATGGCGATGACGACGCGCTGGTCGCCGTTGAGCTCGGGGCCCGCGTCGCAGACCACGCTCACCTCCGCCAGCCCGGTGGACGCGTCGTGCTTCATCCCGACCGGCTCTAGGGAGGCGTCGCAGGCCGTGAGTGCGACCAGGGCGAGGAGGAGAGGCCAGCGGAGGGCCGGCGGGAGCGCCAGCAGGAGAGGCCGCCGCGAGCCTGTGGAGCGGTTCATCAACTGCACTGAAGCAGTGTAAGGCCTGCTGCGGGAGCAGCGAGGCGACCCCGCGGCGAGGTCGCCGGGAAGGGGCGTCGAGAGAAGGCGCCCCCGGTGGACGCGCGCGGCGCCGTCAGATGGCCGTGCCGCCCGACTCGCCGGTCCGGATGCGGATGCACTGCTGCAGCTCGGTCACGAAGATCTTCCCGTCCCCCACCTCCCCGTCGCCGCGGCGCGCGGCCTCGAGGATGGCGTCGATGGTGACCTGCGCGAACTCGTCGTTGCACGCGATGTCGAGCCGGATCTTCGGCACGAGCTCCGGCCCGACCTCCAGGCCCCGGTAGATCTCGAGGCTCTCCGCCTGACCGCGGCCGGAGCAGCGGGTGACGGTGATGCGGGTGATGTCGGCCTTGATGAGCGCCTGCCGGACCTGGTCGAGCCGCTCGGGGCAGATGATGGCGGTGATGAGCTTCATGGTGGTGTCGGCCTCCGCGCTCAGTTGGGGTTCAGCAGGCCGTAGCCGTGCTCGCCGTGCATGCTGTGGTCCATCCCCGCGAGCTCCCCGCGCTCCTCGAGGCGGAGACCCACGGTGCGCTCGACGAGCACCAGCAGGACCAGGGTCCCGACGGCCGAGGCCGCGCCCGCGACCACCACGCCGGTCGCCTGGTGCCCGAACTGGGCCCAGATGCCACCCTCGGGGACGTCCCGCAGGAAGAAGGTCAGCCCCAGGGCCCCGACGATCCCGCCGACCCCGTGGATGCCGAAGACGTCGAGGGTGTCGTCGTACCCCATGCGGTTCTTGACCGCGATGGCCGCGTAGCAGGCCGCCGAGGCCATCAGGCCCAGCGCCATGGCGCCGGTCGGGAGCACGTCGCCCGCCGCGGGGGTCACGGCGACGAGCCCGGCGAGGATCCCGGAGACCATCCCGAGGCTCGTGGCCTTCCCGTGGCGCCAGCCCTCCAGGATCATCCACCCCAGCGCGCCGGCCGCGGCCGCCGCCTGGGTGGCGGTGAGGGCCTGCGCCGTCTTGAGCCCGCTCTCCACCGAGCTGCCGGCGTTGAAGCCGAACCAGCCCACCCAGAGCAGCCCCGCGCCCATCATGGTCATGACGAGGTTGTTGGGGTGCATCGCGACCCGCGGGAAGCCGCGGCGGGCGCCGAGGTAGAGCGCGGCCACGAGGCCAGCCACGCCTGCGGAGATGTGGATCACCGTGCCGCCCGCGAAGTCGATGGCGTCGCCCGTGAGGAAACCGCCGCCCCAGACGATGTGGGCGAGCGGGTTGTAGATGAGCAGGCTCCACAGGGCGATGAAGACGCAGTAGCCCAGGAAGCGCACGCGCTCAGCGAAGGCTCCCGCGATCAGCGCCGGGGTGATGATCGCGAACTTGCCCTGGAACATCGCGAAGACGTACTCGGGGATGCCCCCCTCCATGATCGTCTCGTCGATCCCCGCGAGGAAGAGCTTGTCGGGGTCCCAGCCGACGACCCCGCCGACGGTGGCCCCGAAGGAGAGGGCGTAGCCGGCGACGACCCACAGCACGCCGATGATCGCCATCGCCGCGAAGCTGTGCATCATCGTCCCCAGGACGTTCTTCGTCCGGACGAGGCCGCCGTAGAACATGGCGAGCCCGGGGATCATGAGCAGCACGAGGGCCGTGCTGACGAGCATCCACGCGGTGGTGCCCGTGTCGATGGCGGGCTGCGCGGGGGCTCCGAGCTCCGCGAGCGCGGAGGCCGAGAGCGGCAGGGTGGAGGGCGACAAGGGTCAGGTCGGGTTGCGGTTCAGCAGGAGGGGTCCTGCACCCGCGGATGGGGAAGGGCCAGGGCCCTCGCGACGTGCGCCGTGATGTTCGCCGGCCGCGAGCCCCACGCCAGCCCCGGCGGGCGGGAACTGGCCGAGCAGCGACACTGGGACGCAGTTTTTTTTGGGGGGAGGTCCCCGCCCCCGGAGGTCGCCGGTCCTCGTCCTCGAAGCGGGAACGAGGGCACCGGATGAAGACAGGATGAGAGCCCCCGGTGGCTCATTGGCGGACCGGAGACAACTTAGGTTATTTCCCTACGTCCAATACGTGCTGACCAGCGCATGTAGAAGGTGGAGGCACTAACCTGCCCGCCTCCGAGTTCGCCCGCACTGCCACCACTCCGAGCCCCGAGCCTCCTCGACCTGCCAGTTGAGGAGCCGCCATCGCGACCGCGAGCCTTTCCGGCTCGCAGCGCCGCGATCCGCGGCCGTCCCACGAGCGAGCCGCCGGTGCGGCAGCCTCGCCTCGGCGCCGATCGCCCTCCCTCAACCCCATCCCAAGGACCTCCCAATGAGCAACCCCAACCGGACCGCCATCCTCCTGATCGGCTACCAGAACGACTACTTCTCCCCTGACGGCGCCATGCACGCCGTGATCGAGGAGAACGCCCGCGAGAACGACGTGCTGGCCAACACCCGACGTCTTCTCGATGCGCACCGCGACCGCGACACCCTGATCATCAACCTCCCGATCTACTTCAGCCCCGACTACGAGGAGCTCGGCAACCCGACGGGCGTGCTCGCGGCGATCAAGGCGGCCGGCGCGTTCCGCCGGGACACCGAGGGGGGTCGGACCATTCAGGAGATCGTCGACTTCGACGACCGGATCCAGCACCTCTCCGGCAAGACCAGCTTCAACGCCTTCATGGGCACCGACCTGGCGGAGGTTCTTCGGAAGGAGGGCGTCGACCACGTCATCGTCGCGGGCGTGATCACGTCGCTCTGCATCGACTCGAGCGCGCGGGCTGCCGTGGAGAACGGGTTCGCCGTCACCATCCTGAGCGACGCCTCCGCCGGTAGGGACCAGACCGAGCACTCGTTCTACTGCGAGAGCATCTTCCCCCTGTACGCGGAGGTGAAGAGCACCGAGGAACTCCTGGCCCATGGACTTGATCCCGAACACGCCAGCTGAAGAGCGCCAGCAGCACCTCGATGAGATCAAGGCGCTGCGGGCACGGGTAGCCGGACTGGAGACGCTCCTCTCCCAGGAGATCACCTCCAAGGCCTCCCTCTTCAAGACCATCACCGAGCACCAGGGACGCTACATCGACCTGGTGGAGTCGGCCCCGTGGATCGTGGTGCGGGTGGACGACAGCGGCCGCTACGTCGACGCCAACAGGTACTTCGCCGAGCTCCTCGGCGAGGAGAAGGGGAGCGTGCTCGACGAGCCGGTCGGGTCCTTCGGTGAGGGCGCCCCGTGGAGGGAGGCGCTCACGTCGTTCGCGGCCTCTTCCGAATTCCGCTCCGAGCCCAGGACGGTCGTCCTCCACGTCGAAGGGGCGCGCCGCTCGTTCCTGCTGCTCATGCACCGTCCGAAGCCCGGCGCGAGCTGCACGGTCCTCGCGCTCGACCAGACCGAGCGGGAGGAGGCCCTGGCGCGCGCGGAGGCCTCGAACCGAGAGAGGTCCATGTTCCTGGCGGTGATGAGCCACGAGCTCCGGACCCCCCTGAACGGCGTGCTCGGCCTCGCGGAGCTCCTGAAGCGCTCGGCCCTCGACGAGGGGCAGAGGAACCTGGTCTCGACGATCGAGAGCACCGGGACGACCCTGGTGCGGATCATCAACGACATCCTCGACCTGAGCAAGATCGAGAACGGAGCGGTCGACTTCGAGGAGGTCCCGTTCTCCGTCGAGGAGAGCGTCCGCGCCGTCGTCGCGACCCTCGGAGCGTCGGCGCGGCTGTCGTCCGCCACGCTCCAGGCGGAGTTGCCCGAGGACCTCCCGCGCGTGGCGCTCGGCGACCCGCACCGCCTCCAGCAGATCCTCACCAACCTCGTCGGGAACGCCCTCAAGTTCACGCCCGGCGGCACGGTCCGGGTGGAGGTGACGTGGCAGGCGGACTCGGACGGGGCCGCGGAGGTCACCTTCCGGGTCCACGACGACGGGGTCGGCATCGAGGCGTCCGAGCTCGGCCGCCTCTTCGAGGCCTTCGCCCAGGCCGACTCCAGCGTCTCGCGCCGGTACGGGGGCACCGGACTCGGGCTCACCATCGCGCGCCTCCTGGTCCAGGGCATGGGCGGCGAGATCGCCGCGAGCAGCCGGCCGGGACACGGGTCCACCTTCGAGTTCACCCTGCGGCTCGCGGTGGTCGAGGAGACCGGGGGCGCGGCGCGAGCGGCGGGGCCGGCGCGCAGGTCTTCGACCCGCGCGATGCGCGTGCTCGTGGCCGAGGACAACCTGGTGAACCAGCGGGTGGCGCGGGGCATGCTCGAGGCCCTCGGCCACGAGGTGTCGGTCGCCTCGAACGGCGCGGAGGCGGTGAAGGTCGCGGGCGCGGAGTCCTTCGACCTCGTGCTGATGGACGTCAACATGCCGGTCCTCGACGGCCTCGACGCGACGCGGCGGATCCGCTCGCTGGACGCGGCCTCGAGCGCGGTGCCGATCGTCGCGCTGACGGCGAACGCCATCGAGGGGGACCGCCAGGTCTGTCTCGACGCGGGAATGGACGGCTACCTCTCGAAGCCGTTCACCATGGACGAGCTGGACGCCGCCGTGGCCGAGTTCGGCGACCCGCTGCGCGGCGCCTGACCCCCGGGCGGCCGGGCCCTCCGGGTCCAGGAATGAGCCGCGCGTCTGGCGGCCGAGGGCGCGCTGACCGTCCGTCAGTCCCTTGGTTGGACGAGGTCCGAATTAACCCGGTCCATCCGGACGCGATGCGGGCGTGAGGTAAGATCTGACGGTATCCGATCCTTCCATCAGGCCCGCTCCCTCCCTGCTAGAGGGTAGCCCGCGCTGCCAACGCGGCCCCCGCTGATGGACGGCTCGCTGCCTGCCCTGTTTTTTCTCCAGCCTCTGCGAGCACCATGCTCAAGCCCGTCTCTCTCCTCCTCGGAGCGGTCGCCCTGTCCCAGGGCGCGCTCGGTCAGTCCCCGGCCCAGCTCCACCGCATCTCCGCGCGCGCCCCGATCCACGCGGGGACCTTCTATGCCGCCACGGGTGAGTTCGTGCCGGCGGACCCGGCGCAACAGGCCCCGATGGGCTCGAACGACGTGGTCTACAACAACAACTACTACGCGGCGGTGTTCCTCGACATCAACGGGTCGAGCCTCGTGGTGGACGAGGGCCGGATCCCGAGCACGACGTCGCCGGTCTCGGCCAGCCCCGTGAGCTTCACCGGCGTCGCGGACAGCTACCGGATCAACAACATCCAGCTCGGCTACGCGACCGACTCCGTCGGGGATGGGAACGCGCGCCTCACGATCCTGCCCCAGTACGACTCCTGCACGAGCCCGCTCGGCGGCGCGAC
>JASFWR010000225.1:0-6252 GCA_050049155.1 Planctomycetota bacterium
CCGCCGCAGTGTCCTCCGCCGCAGTGTCCTCCGCCGCGATGAAGGTCGGCGTCACCCCGTTCGACCTCCAGGCCGCCACGGCGTCGGCGCGGATGGGGAGGTCCTCCACCACCGAGGGCGCCGTGTCGGGCCACTCCCCGCGAGCCGTGAGCTCGACGGCGTCGACCTCGAACCAGCCCGTGGCTGGCTCCGGGCCGCAGGCGGCCAGCAGCAGCCCGGCGAGGGGGAGGGCGCGGCGAGGGAGGGCGAGGGACATGGGGGTGGAGGACGACGGGGCGGCCGCCCCCTCCCTTTCGGACGGGGGGACGCGCTCCATGCGCACGTCCCCTGGAATCGGAGGGCCGCCGGTGGGGCCAGCGGGGGGGCCAGCGGGGGCTCCGCGCCCGACCGGTCTCCAGGGAGTCCGTAGGATGGACCCGATGTCCTCCCAAGGCCGCTCTCCCGCCCACGGGTCGCCCGCGCCGGGCGCTCGCGCGCTCGCCGTGGCCCTCGCCCTCACCTGGAGCGCCGGCGCCCTCGCCGAGGAGCCGCGCCTCCAGCCGGTGGACTTCGCCGCCGAGGTCCGGCCGCTCCTGTCCGACCGCTGCTTCCCCTGCCACGGGCCCGGGGTGGAGTCGCCCGCCGCGGGGCTGCGCCTCGACCTGCGGGACTCCGCGGTGGACGAGCTCGGCGCCTCCGCCATCGTCCCCGGCCACGCGGACGAGAGCGAGCTGGTGGCGCGGCTGCGCCACGCGGACCCCGAGCGACGGATGCCGCCCGCGTCGTCGAAGCTGGAGCTCTCCGACGACGAGGCCGCCCTCCTCACCCGGTGGATCGAGGAGGGCGCCGCCTACGGGGAGCACTGGTCCTTCACCCGGCCCGAGCGCGCCGCCCCGCCGATCCTCGCCGAGGACACCTGGAGCCGGGACGACCTCGACCGCTTCGTGCTCGACGGGCTCCGGCGCAGGGACCTCGACCCCGCCCCCGAGGCCGACGCGGCGACCCTCCTGCGCCGGCTCCACCTGGACCTGACGGGCCTCCCGCCGCGGCTCGCGGACCTCGACGCGTTCCTCGCGGACCCCGCGGCCGACCGCTACCAGCGGGCCGTGGACCGCCTCCTCGCCTCCGACGCCCACGCGGAGCACCTCACCGCCCACTGGCTCGACGTGGCCCGGTACGCCGACACCTTCGGCTACCAGTCCGACGTGGACACCCACCTCTGGCCCTGGCGCGACTGGGTCATCGGGGCCTTCCGGGAGAACCTCCCCTACGACCGCTTCCTCACCGAGCAGCTGGCGGGCGACCTGCTCCCCGGCGCCGGCCGGGACGCGCAGCTCGCCACGGCGTTCAACCGGCTCCACCGCCAGACCAACGAGGGCGGCAGCGTGGAGGAGGAGTTCCGCGTCGAGTACGTGTGCGACCGGGTGGAGACCATGGCGGGCGCCTTCCTCGGCCTCACCGTCGGCTGCGCCCGCTGCCACGACCACAAGTTCGACCCGCTCACCCAGCGCGACTACTTCGGCCTCTTCGCCTTCTTCGACGGGATCGACGAGTCGGGCCTGTACTCGCACTTCACCAACGCGACGCCGACGCCCACCCTCGAGCTGCCCACCGAGGTGCAGGAGGCGCGCGCCGCCGAGCTCTCCGCCGCGGTGGAGCGGGCCGAGGCCGCCGCCGCAGGGGAGACGACCCCCTGGCGCGAGGTCCTCGCCACCGACCTCTCCGACGCCGGCCAGGAGGGCGCGCCGGCCCAGCTGCGCGGCGCCGCCGTGACGGACGAGGCGGGCGAGGCCGTGGTCGAGCTCGACGGGGAGAACTCGATCGTGTTCCCCGGCGTGGGCGTCTTCCGCCGCTCGGACCCCTTCCGCATCGAGCTGGAGCTGCGGACCGCGGAACCCCACGAGCGGGCGGTCGTGCTGCACCGGACCAAGTCGTGGACCGACTCCGGGAGCCGCGGCTACCAGCTGCTCGTGGACGAGGGGCGGCTGCTCTTCGCCCTGGTCCACTTCTGGCCCGGGGACGCGGCGGCGGTCCGCACGGTGGCCCCCGCGCCGGTGGGGCGCTGGACCCGGGTGGAGCTGCGCTACGACGGCTCCAGCCGCGCGGCCGGCATGGAGATCTGGATCGACGGGGAGCCGGCGGAGCTCGAGGTCGTCCGAGACCGCCTCACCCGCACCATCCGCGGCGGCTCCATCGAGCACCTCACCATCGGGAGCCGCTTCCGCGACCGCGGCTTCAAGGGCGGCGCGGTGCGCTCCATGCGGGTGCTCGACCTCGCGCCGGAGCTGCCCGGCGAGACCAACACCCTGCGCGCCGCCCGCGCGGCCCGGGACGACCACCGGGACCGCATCCGGCAGATCATGACCATGCGGGAGGCGCCCGACCTCCCGGCCGCGCAGCGGACGGCGTACCTGCTCGAGCGCGGGCTGTACACGAACCGGCGCGAGGAGGTCGAGCCCGCGACCCCCGCGTTCCTCCCGGCGCTGCTGGACGCGCCGCCGCGCACGCGCCTCGACCTCGCCCGCTGGCTCACCCACCCGGACCACCCGCTGACCGCGCGGGTCCACGTGGACCGCCTCTGGCGCCTGACCATGGGCCAGGGCCTCGTCCCGAGCCCGGAGGACCTCGGTAGCCAGAGCCGCCCGCCCGTGCAGCTGGCGCTGCTCGACACCCTGGCCAGGGACCTGGTCCGGTCGGGCTGGGACTCCCGGGCGCTCCTGCGGCGCCTCGTGCTCTCGTCCACCTACCGGCAGTCGACCTCGAACCCGGAGGCCGCCGCCGCGGACCCGGAGAACCGGCTGCTCGGCCGCGCCAGCGCGCGGCGGCTCAGCGCGGAGGTCATCCGCGACGCCGCCCTCGAGGCAGCGGGCCTCCTGGTCCACCGGGTCGGCGGCGTCTCCGTCCGCCCCTACCAGCCCCCCGGCCTGTGGCAGGAGAAGAGCGGCAAGGTCTACCGCCCGGGCCGCGGCGAGGACCTGCGGCGTCGGAGCCTCTACACCTTCTGGCGGCGCACCTCCCCGCCGCCCGCGATGACCATGTTCGACGCCCCGGCTCGGGAGGTGTGCCGGGTGGATCGGCCGGCGACCACCACGCCGCTCCAGGCCCTCGTGCTCTGGAACGACCCGCAGTTCGTGGAGGTCTCGGTGGCCCTGGCCCGACGGGCCCTCGACGCCGCGGACGCGGACGCAGGCCGCGTGGACTTCCTCGTGCGCTCGCTCGCCTCCCGGCCCGCCACGGACGAGGAGCGCGAGGCCATGGTCGCGCTCCTCTCCGCCCAGCGCGACGCCTACGCGGCGGACTCCGCGGCCGCGCGCGCCCTGGCCAACTTCGACCTCGAGCGCGCCGCGCACCCGGGGGACGAGGCCCCGGCGGAGGCCGCGGTCGGCGACGAACAGGCCGCGGAGGTGGCCGCCACCGCGGTGGTGGCGAGCGCCCTCCTCGGGATCCCCGACGTGGTGCAGCGCCGATGAACGAGCTCGAGAAGGAGGCGGCCCTCCGCCTGGGTCGACGCAGCCTGCTGCGGGGCGCCTCGGTGGGCCTCGCCGGCGCCGCCCTGGCGCGGCTCGGGGGCGCCCAGGACCTGCCGGGTCACCACGCGCCGCGGGCCAAGCGAGTCGTCCACCTCTTCATGAGCGGCGGCCCCTCCCACCTGGACCTGTGGGACCCCAAACCCCTCCTGCGGGAGCGCAACGGCGAGGAGCTCCCGGACTCGGTCCGCCAGGGCCAGCGGCTCACGGGCATGTCCGGGAACCAGGCCTCCCTGCCCCTCGCCGGCTCCATCTTCGAGTTCCAGCAGCACGGCGAGTGCGGCACCTGGGCGAGCGAGCTGCTGCCGCACACGTCGGCCATCGTCGACGACCTCTGCGTGGTCCGGACCATGGTCACCGACGCCATCAACCACGACCCCGCCGCGACCTTCCTGCTCACCGGTTCGGAGATCGCCGGGCGCCCCTCGGCGGGCGCGTGGCTGAGCTACGGCCTCGGCTCCCTGAACCGCGACCTGCCCGAGTTCTGCGTGCTGGTGACCCAGGGCAAGGGCGGCCAGCCCCTCTACGAGCGCCTGTGGGGCTCGGGCTTCCTCAGCGCCCGGCACGCGGGCGTGCAGTTCCGCAGCGGCGCCGACCCGGTGCTCTTCCTCAACGACCCGCCGGGGATCGACCGGGCCACTCGACGCCGCATGCTCGACGCCCTGCGGGGCGCCACCGGCGAGGAGGACGAGGCCGCCCAGGCGCGCATGGCCCAGGCGGAGCTGGCCTTCCGGATGCAGGTCTCCGTGCCCGAGGTGGCCGACCTCTCCGACGAGCCGGAGAGCACCTTCGAGCTCTACGGCGAGGACGCGCGCCGGCCGGGCTCCTTCGCCGCCAACTGCCTGATCGCCCGCCGGCTCATCGAGCGGGACGTGCGCTTCGTCCAGCTGTTCCACCAGGGCTGGGACCAGCACGGCAACCTGCCGGGGGCGATCCGCACCCAGTGCCGTGAGACCGACCGGGCCTCCGCGGCCCTGGTGACCGACCTGAAGCGCCGCGGCCTGCTGGACGACACGCTCGTGGTCTGGGGCGGCGAGTTCGGCCGCACCTGCTACAGCCAGGGCGCGCTGAGCCCCACGAACTACGGCCGCGACCACCACCCGCGATGCGCGAGCCTGTGGATGGCGGGCGGCGGCGTGCGCGCGGGGAGCGTCCACGGGGAGACCGACGAGTTCGGCTACAACGTCGCGAGCGACCCCGTCCACGTGCACGACCTCAACGCGACGGTGCTGCACCTGCTGGGCCTCGACCACGAGCGCCTCACCTACCGCCACCAGGGTCGCCGCTACCGGCTGACGGACGTCCACGGCGAGGTCGTCCACCAGCTCCTCGGCTGAGCCCGCTCGCTCCCCGCGGCGGACCGGTAGGCGGTGCATCCATGGGCGCGCCGGGTGCCTCAAGCGCGCCCGAGGAGCCCCTGGAGGTCCCCGCGCGAGACACACCCGGGCGGGGCCCGGCCCCCGGGCGCGGGCTTCCCGCTCCGGCTCAAGGACGCCGTTCCCCGCCGTCGATCCAGGGGGGAGCGCCCGGGGGACCCCGGGCTCCCTCCCCACCATGAGCCACGAGAAGCGCCCCAACATCGCCGCGATCGCCGTCGCGGCGGCCGCCGTCCTCTGCCTCTTCGTCTACACCTCGGGCCGCCCCCGCACGGCCCCCGAGCATGAGGCCAGCACCATGGCCTCCATCGCGCCGGCCCACGCCGGCGGCCGGGTCGAGATCGACTTCGGACCGGGCGGCCTCGTGCGGGTCACGCCGCGGAGCGACGACGCCGACCGCGAGGGCGAGCCGGAGGCGACGGGCGCGCCCGCGCCCGACGCCCTCGACGTCGCCGCCGCGCAGGCGAGCGAGGAGCGCGCGGTCCAGACCCTCCGCGTCATCGCCATGGCCCAGGCCCAGCTGCGGGAGGCGCGGTCCATCGACACGAACGGGGACGGCGCGGGCGAGTTCGGCTACCTCGGCGAGCTCACGGGGGCCGCGCCCCTGCGC
This sequence comes from Planctomycetota bacterium, assembly GCA_050049155.1. GTDB lineage: Bacteria > Planctomycetota > UBA1135 > UBA1135 > Saltatorellus. The sequence continues at coordinate 5,493 of JASFWR010000225.1, forward strand.
AGCGCCCCGCGCGGGACGCTGGTGGACCTCGGGGAGCTGAACGCCTTCCTCCCCGGCGACTTCGCCCAGATCGTCTCCACCTCCGCGGGCGGCGCCTGCGAGGTGGAGGGGTACTTCTACGCGGTCTACCTCCCCGCCACGCCCCTCATCGGCGGCGAGGTCGAGGCCCTCGCCGAGGCCCTGCACGGCGGCTGCGGGGAGACCATGCCCGACGCGAGCCAGAGCGCCATCCGCTGGTGCGCCTACGCCTGGCCGTCGAGCGAGACCTCGCCCCCCCGCCGCGCGTTCTTCCTCGACGCCGCGGGGAACGCCCTGAGCACCGAGAACGCCGCAGGCGCGGTGAGCGCGTACATCGGGGCCTCCCGCGCGCCGCGCTGGGACGCCGCCTACCGCCGCTCCGACATGTCCGGCGCCGTGGGCGGCGAGACCGTCGACGGCAACCGCTGGGACCGCTAGCGGTCCGCGTTCGACGCGTCGGCGGGCGGCCCTGACGGGCGCTCGCCGCGGCCCTCGAGCACGTCGAGCAGCCCCTCGAAGCGCCGCGCGCGGGGCGCGAACGCCGCCAGGTCGGCCGGGGCGTTCGCCGCGCCCCAGGCCCGCTCCGACAGGAACGGGAGCGCACGCTCGAAGCGCAGCAGGGCGGAGGCGCCGCCGAGCTGGACCTCGGAACCGATGACCGCGGAGGCCGGCGACGACGGCCCCTCACCGCCCACCACCTCCAGCAGCGCGAGCGGCGACCAGCCGTAGACGCGGGCAGGAT
>JASFWR010000226.1:0-6248 GCA_050049155.1 Planctomycetota bacterium
TGTGCAGCACGTCGCCGCGCTGGATCACGTGGTGCTCCTCACCGTAGAAGCTCGACCCGTCGGGCGGCAGCAGCCCCTCTCGCTGGACGTTGCAGTAGGGCATGAACCACACGGGGAGCCCCAGGTCGGTGAAGCGCTGCCGAAGGAACCAGGCGACGTCGTCCGTGGTGGTGACGCCCGGCGTGATCACGTCGCTGGAGAAGGCGTCGCGGATCGCGCCGCGGGCCAGCAGGACGAGGTGCGGGTAGACCTCCATCTCGGCCGCGGTCCGGGTCTCGAGCCAGCGGATGCAGAGGTCCTCCGCGGGGACGAGCCGCCGGCGGAGGGTCTCGGGCAGCGCGGCCTCCAGCCGCGCGCGCAGGCCGGAGCTGAGCCCGTCGCCCACCGCCCAGTGCTCGGAGGTGTTGACCGCGATCCTCGCCGGGTCCCGCTCCCCGATGACCTCGGCGAGGCGCGCCCACTGCTCGTCGAGGCTCCCGCCGTCCCAGGCGGTCTCGTACAGGTCGCCGAGCCCGTAGCGGCTGACGGTGAGGCGCTCGACCCCCTCGTCCACCCCGCGGTCGTGGAAGACCAGCATGGTGGTCCGCCGCGCCGCGAAGACCGGCGCGGGCACCAGGGTCAGGTAGACCGGGTCCTCGGCGTACTCCCGGTTGATCACGACCCACAGGTCGATCCCCGCCTCGCGCATCAGCCTCGGGAGCAGGTTCTCGAGCCGGTCCTCCAGCAGGCCGTTGATCGCTTCGGCCTGGGCCCGCTCCGTGAGCACGGCGGGCGTGCCGGGGACGGTGTACCCCTGGTCCCAGGGGTCCTCCTGGTTCCAGGGGGTCGCCGGGGGGAGGGCGGCGGCGAGGACGGCGGCGTGGACGACGAGGGGGAGGAGCATGGGGGGCTTCGGGCGGGAGCGGCGGGGCGGGGACGGACCCCATCCTGCCACGATCCTCGCCGGGCTCCCCGGCTTCCTCGCCGCCCTACTGGCGCTCGAACGGGCCGTGGTCCACGGCCGGCGCCGGCCCCGCCCCGGTGTCGGGCACGGCGGGGTCGTCCACGCGCCGCGTCAGCCCGTCCAGGTCGGTGGGCGCCTCCTCGGTCCGGTCCCCGTCGCCGTCCACGTCCACGCGGTCCGGCGGGACGAGGCCCACGTCCGCCGCATCCACCGAGGGCGAGCCCGCTCCGAGCCGGTAGTCGTTGTCCGTGACGGTCAGGGGGTCCCCGTCGGGCCCCGCGGGGTCCTCGAAGAGCGGGTCGGCGTCGATCAGGTCCGTCGCGCCCACGAGCGTGCTGCCGCCCGTGAGGGTGAGGGCCGCCGCGCCGCCCTGGAGGTTGCACCAGCGGACCTCGAGGCTCGAGCTCGGGCCGTCCGCGGTGACCTGGTCGAAGCCCGCGCCGCTGGTGTTGCCCCGGAGGATCGAGTTGACCACCGCCGCGCTCGTCCCGAACTCGAGGGCGATCCCGCCGCCCGTCTGGGCCGCGTCGTTCCCGACGAGCGTGCAGTGGGCGACGCGGTTCAGGGCGCCGCCCGCGCCGCCGATGGCCCCGCCCGTGGTCCCGGAGAAGTTCCCCGCGAACAGGCACTGGTCGATGAAGTGGACCTCCGCCGCGCCGCCCAGGCCGCCGGAGGTGTAGACGGCTCCGCCCCCGAGGAGGCCGGTGTTGGCCAGGAACCGGCAGCGGCTCAGCACGGCGGGAGCGTTCACGTCGCCGTCGATACGGACCGCGCCGGCGACCCCGGTCGAGAGGTTGCCGGTGAACGCGCAGCGGTCCACCTCCGCCGCGCCGCGGGAGAGGTCCAGGGCGCCGGAGGTCACGGCGCGGTTGTCGAGGAAGACACACCCCAGGATCCGCGGGCCCACCTGGGAGAGCGCAGGGGCGCTGGCCTTCACGGCCCCGCCGGTCCGCGCCTCGTTCCCCTCGAAGACGCAGTCGCGGATGGTGATCGCGCACTGGCGGGCGAAGATGGCGCCGCCGTCCCCGTTCGCGGGGCCCGAGGTGTCCGGGTGCCCGTTCCGGATGGTCAGGCCCTCGACGACCGGCCGCACGGAGGACGGCGGCAGGTAGGCGTGGAAGGCGCGGCCGAGGCCCTCCAGGTCGATGACACAGCCCGCGGGCCCGTTGAGGCTGCGGACGGTGAGGGAGACGTTGCCGAGCTCCAGGTCCCGGTTGTTCGCGCCGCGGTAGAGCCCGTCCGCCAGCAGGACCTCGTCCCCGGAGAGCGCGACGGCGAAGGCCTCCGCCATGTTCCGGAAGGGCGCCGCCGCGGACCCGTCCCCGCCGGGGGCCGCCGCCGGGTCCACGTACCAGGAGGCGTTCGTCGGCTGGCACTCGTCGGGGATGCCGTCGCCGTTCAGGTCCAGGCTCGTGCCGCTCGCGATGTCGCAGGGGTCCGCGACCCCGTTCCCGTTGCAGTCCGCCTGGCAGACGTCGGGGACGCCGTTGAGGTCGCAGTCCTCGGCGCCGTCCAGGAGGTCGCACAGGTCGCTGCGCCCGTTGCCGTCGCAGTCGGGGCCCGCGCCGCTGCACTGGATGGCGACCAGGCGCAGGGGCGCGCCGAAGGCGCTCCGCATGGGGCCGCGGCGGGTGACGACCACCAGGTCGTACTGCAGGGTCGTGGCGCCCGCCGGCAGGGCGGGGATGCCGACGCTCGCGTTCAGGACCCCGCTGGCGGGGATCGTGCCGAGCAGCAGGCCCTGACGGGCGGTGGGGCCGGCGTCGGGGAGCACGCCCCCGCGGCGGGCCACGTCGAAGAAGAAGGGGGCGCGCGGGACCAGGTGGAGCCGCGCCTCGGCCCCGGGCTCCCCGCGCACCTCGATGGGGTGGACGCTCTGGGAGCGGACGAGGATCGGGGTGTCGTGGTCCTCGGCGGCGCCCGGGACCGAGCGCACGCTCCCCGCGCCGGAGAACGGCGCGCCGCCCTGCCCGCTGGCCCCGGCGAAGGAGTCGCCCCCCTGGCCGCCCGCCACCGTCGAGTCCACGAGGATCAGCCTCGAGAGCGGACCCGCGAGGACGCCGTCCCCGCCGTCGCCGCCCGGGAGGGGGAGGAAGTCGCGGTTGTCCCCGCCGCGCCCGCCGGCGACGTCGCAGCCGTCGAGGAAGAGGCGGGAGGACCCGGCCCTCGCCCCCGACCCTCCCTCCCCGGGGCCCTCCCCGAGGTCGAAGTCGCAGCCCATCCCGTCGCCGCCGCGGAGGGAGCACCCCCAGAGCGCCGCGCGCGAGTCGTTCAGGGAGAGGCCGTCGCCCCCGTCCCCGTCGTTGCACGTCAGGGTCGGCTCGTCGACGCCGGCGCCGCCGGTGAAGGAGCAGGCCCGCGCGGTGAAGCGCTCCACGCCGTCCAGGCTCGCGCCCGCGCCGCCGAGGGGCTGGAGGGCGTCGTCGCTCGCGGCCGCGCCGACGAAGTCGCAGCGAGCCGCCGTCAGGGAGCCCTGGATCGCGGAGCCCTCGAGCGCGGGCCGCTGGGCGTCCAGCAGCTCGTCGGTCCGCCCCTCGAAGCGCAGGCCGTGGAGCATGACGTGCTGCAGGGCGGAGAGCCCCTGCACCGTGAGCCGGCCCTCGACCTCCACCGTGTCCGGGTACTGCGCGACGATCGTGACCGAGAGGCCCTGGATCACCACGTCCTCCAGGTACGTGCCGGGCCGGACGAGGAGCAGGTCCCCGTCCTGGGCGACGGCGAGGGCGTCGGTCAGGGAGACGGCGTCGCCGCCTCCCGTGGCGTCCACGATGATCTCCCCCGCCATGGCGGGGGCCGCTCCGAGGGCGAGCAGGAGCGAGGTGTGGAGCTTGGCTGCGAGCGTCATGGGTCGGTCCTCCAGGGACCCTGGAATAGCGTGCCACCCCGAGGGTGTTTCTGCCTTCCACGGGCGTCGTGGAGCCTGGAGACGGCCTGGAAACCTGAGATTCGTGCTCGCTCGGGGGACACTCCCTCACGCGCCCCCGCCCGGGGCCCAACGAGGGAGGCCCGCACCGACCTGGTCGATGCGGGCCTCCCCTGGACTCACGGTCACGAGCGCTCGCTCGTCCCGCGGGTCACCGTCGCGGGCTCACTGGAAGGTGATCTCGTACCCGTCCGTGAAGTTGGACGTGGCGCTCCCGCCGACGGCGTCCCGGTTCCAGAGCTGGAAGTTCCAGGTCTGGCCCGAGGTGATGGTGGTGAAGCCCGTGGGCTGCGGCACCTGCTGGTTGTCGATGGGCAGGGAGATCATCCCGGCCGCGCCGGAGTTCTGGATCTGGCCCGGGCCCACGTAGCGGCCGATGGCGCCGCCGAGGCAGAGGTTGCCCTGGCTGCCGCCGGGGCCGGCCACGAAGCCCTGGGTCTGGGACACCAGGAAGAAGCCGAAGGAGTTGACGGGCAGGTCGCTGGCCTCGAGGACCAGGTCGTTCTGCGCGATCACGCTCGAGCCCGAGGCGCCCATGGACGCGGCCACGCCGGTGGAGTTGGCGTTCGCCGTGCAGTAGTTCGTCCCGATCGCGCCGGGGGCGGCGAGCACGGTGAGCACGGTGCCGTTCAGCACGGCGCCGGGGAGGTTGTAGCCCCACTCGACGTCGTCGTAGCCGCCGACGTCACCGCTCTGGAAGCCGATCGTGGCGCTGCTCCCGAGGTCGGCGCGGGCGGAGTCCACGCTCTCGTAGAGGTACTGCGCGACCACCGGGCCGGTCCCGGACGGGACCTGGATCTGGAAGGTCGCGGTGTCGATGCCGAGGGTGCCGCCCGGGAAGAACTCGACGGCCTCCCACTGGATGACGAGCACGCCGCCCACCTCCTGGTAGTAGATCTCGCCCTCGAAGCCGCCGTCGGTGTCGATGTCGTCCCAGAAGGGCATGAGGGTCCGGTCGCTGTCGAACGCCTGGAACGACGGGATCGGCTGGTTCGTGTAGCCGAGGTCGAGGCCTGCGCCGTCGAAGCGGACGGCGCCGTTGCTGCCGACGCGGGCGATGCCCGCGGCCAGGACGTTGTTGCCCACGGTGGTGGGGATGTCGACCTCACCGTCGTCGGAGAGGCTGAGGGGCGTCCCCGTGGTGGCGATGTCGATCCAGGTGCCAGGGAGGTTGTCCACGATGGTCACCGGGCTCGGCGGGGTCGGCGCAGAGCCCTCAGTGAGGAGGACCGTCCCGAAGCCGGTGGAGCCGTTCCAGCCGCCGACGCGGAGGAAGTAGGTCGTGCCCGGGACGGGCGCGGCGACGGTGATCGCGCTCTGGAGCCCGCAGGAGTCGTCGTTGCAGTCGACGTAGTTGAGGGCGTTGCAGGACCCCTCGTAGACCTCGAGGGCCGTGTCGTAGCTCGACCCGCAGGTCTCGAAGGTCAGCGAGTTGCCGGCCGTCGGCGTGTAGCTGTACCAGATGTCCGCGGCGCCGCCGGCGCAGTTCCAGAACAGCAGGCCCTCGTCGATCGCGACGGTCGTGTCGAAGGCGATGGCGTTGCCCGGCGTGATGGCGGCGGCCGTCGCGCAGGTGTCGTTGGAGCCGCCGGGAGGCGGGGTGAGCTCCGTGATGTTGAGCGTCCCGAAGCCGGTGCTGCCCGCGAAGCCGGCGACGCGGATGAGGAACTGGTCACCGACGGAGACGCCGCTGACGGTCACCTGGCTCTGCAGGCCGCAGCTGTCGTCGTTGCACTGGATCTCGTTGAGGGCCGCGCAGCTCCCGCTGTAGACCGTGAGGGCCGTGTCGTAGCTCGAACCGCACAGGTCGATCTGCACGTTGTCGGTCGACGTGGCGGTGTAGGAGTACCAGACGTCGGGGCCTCCGCCACCGGCGCAGTTGAAGGGCACGATGGCCTCGTCGACGGCGAGGGTGGTGTCGAACGCGGTGCTGCCGAGGGGCGCGGTGGCGGCCGTCGCGCAGGTGTCGTTGGTGGCCTGCGCCGAGGACACGGCGGTCAGGGCGGTGCCCGCGGCGAGGGTCCAGAGGAGGGGCTTCGTCATGAGTCGGAGGATGGGGAAGGAGTGGGGGGAAGGGCGGTGCGGGAGGAGCCCGGCGTGGTCGAGCGCCGCATCGGCGTCGCACCTTGCATCCTACGACCCTCCATGCCTCCCCGCGCCTCGCGCTCGGCCCACGCCGCCCTGGCGCCGGTGAGCGCGCGCGAGTGCCTCAAAAGGGGGCTCGCGGCGGCCGGGAGGGGGTCCGGCGGCCGGCGGTTCGGAGGTGCTCCCCCCGGCCGGGCCCGACTCCACGTGGGCGCGGCGGGCGGGCGCCGCGGAGCAGCGCAGGCGGTGCGGGGCGGGGCGGGCGGGGCCGTGCCCCTGTGCTACCGTCTTCCGGAC
>JASFWR010000227.1:0-6239 GCA_050049155.1 Planctomycetota bacterium
GCCGTACTGCGTGGCCTCCGCGAACCAGACGGGCGTGCCGGCCCTGACGACGCTCGCCGGGAGCCCGGCGATCTCGCAGAACGACCTGGAGGTCCGCTGCGCGTCCCTGCCGCCCGGCGCCGTCGGATACTTCCTCGCGAGCACGGCCACGGGCTCGGTGACCAACCCCGGCAACGCGGTGGGCACCCTGTGCCTCGGCGGCTCCATCGGCCGCTACTCCTCCTTCGCCCAGTCCGCGACCGGCGCCGGCGAGATGAGCCTCGTCCTCGACGTCACCGCGCTGTCCCAGCCCACCGGACCCGTCGCCGCCATGCCCGGGGACACCTGGCACTTCCAGTGCTGGTACCGGGATTCGATCTTCGGGCTCCCGGTCTCCAACTTCTCCCTGCCCGTGCAGGTGACGCTCTACTGAGGCGCGCTCCCCGAGGACCCTCGCCCACCCGTTCGCGCTTCTCCAACCGGACGTCCATGGGCAGGAGCACCGGCCTCGAGCGATCGCTGTGCCCGCCCCGACCCCGCGCCGGGCCGTGATGGGAGATCACCAACCACTCCCCGCGCCCTCGAGCCGCGCTCTCTCCGTCGCAGCTGCGATCCGAGACGCCTGGGCCGACGTCGGCGCGCCGGGTGGCCCCCTCGTGAGCTGCCCCTGTCCGGAGTGCGAGGAGCTCGAGGCCGCGCTGCGCGGCGTCGGCTGGCGGGACTTGGACGCCGCCCTGGCGGATCGACACGAGCAGGACCTGCCCCTCCTCGACGCGGCGCCGTACCGCGCCCTCCTCCCGGCCTTCCTCCTCGAGGCCCTCGACCCCGAGAGCGAGGTCGGGGAGTTCGTCGTCTACTCCCTGGAGCCGAGCGAGTTCAACACGCCTCGGTTCGAGGGGCTCACCGAGGCCCAGGGCGCCGCGGTCCTCGCCTTCCTCGAGCTGGACCTCGAGGAGTGCGAGGTGTCCAACCCGGTCTACGCCGAGGAGCCCCGGCGGGCGATCGAGGAGTACTGGGGGCGCTTCCGCTCTCGGTGAGGCGAACCGCGCCCGCCGCCTCAGCGCGACGCGGCCCGCCGGCGCCAGGCACTCACCCCGCGCGAGAGGAGGAAGCTCGCCCCGACGACGATCAGCGCGGGAAGCCAGCCCGCGTAGAGGACGAACATGAGGGAGCCGCCGTCGGAGAAGGCCTCCTCGGGCGGGTCCGGGCTGGCCTGCAAGACGCTGAAGTAGCGACCCGTCGCGCCCACGAGCCCCCACCAGAGCACGACCGTCCCCGCGAGCACGGACCCGAGGGAGCGCCGGACGCCGCGGCCCCAGCCCCCGAAGGCCCCCAGGCCGATGGCGGCAGCGAGCGCGGGGAAGAAGATCAGGTTGAAGGCCGTGAAGCGGTCCATGGGCCCCTGACCCTAAACCACAAAGCTAATCCATTCGCCCACCCGTCACCGAGGAGCACGCGCCCCGCCCGACGCGTCGCTCCCTGGTTCACTTCGCGCGTCACTTTGTGGGGGTAGCAGCGATGCAGTAGAGGGCCTTCCGGCCCCGCAGGTACAGCTCCCCGTCCACGATCACCGGGGAGGCGTCGAAGGCGTCGTCGAGGACGTTGGAGGCCACCTGCTCGTACGCCTCCCCGATCTTGAAGACCACGGTCTCCCCCTCGCGGGAGGCGGCGTAGACGTGGTCGCCCGAGGCGGTCAGCGAGGCGTACACGGAGCGGATCCCCCCGAGGCTCTCGGCCGAGAAGTGCTCCTCGCCGCTCGCCGCGTCCAGGCACGTGAGCCTGCCGGAGTTGACGCGGAGGAAGTAGAGCTTCCCGTCCACGAGCACGCCGGAGGGGACGTAGGGCGTGTTCTTCCCGTAGCTCCAGAGGAGGTTCTCGCTCTCCTTCAGGTCGCCCTTGGCGCCCTCAAGCCGGATGGCCTGGAGCGCCGAGCCGCGGAAGCCGCTCATGAGGTAGACCACGCCCTCGTGGTGAATGGGCGTCGGGATGCAGTTGGTGGTCATCCCCCCGATGGACCAGATCTCCTTCCCGGTCTCGAGGTCGTAGGCGCGTGAGGCGTCGGTTGCGCTGGCGATCACCTGCACCTGGTCCCCCACCGGCACGATGAGCGGGGTCACCCAGGTGGTCACCTCGTCCCTCTCGGTGCGCCAGAGCTCCTCGCCGGTCTCCTTGTTCAGCGCGGTGATGAAGTCCACGCCCTCGTGGTCCCAGAGCACGACGATCTTGTCGCCGTGGATGGCGGGCGAGGCGCCCTCGCCGAACTCGTTGCGGGTCTTCATCCGCCCGAACTCCTTGGACCACACCACCTCGCCCTTCATGTCGAGGCAGTGGAGGCCGCGGGAGCCGAAGAAGGCCCAGATGTGCTCGCCGTCCGTGATGGGCGACGCGGACGCCTGGGAGTTCGTCCCGTGGATCCCCTCGTGGGGCGCGGTCTCCGCGACGGTCGTGCTCCACACGACGCTCCCGTCCTTGCGGTCCACGCAGAGCACCTGGAACTCGTGGACCTTCCTCGGGCTGGAGGCGCCGCGTCCCCGGCCGCGCCCGCGCCCGCGGCGACGGCCGCGCTCGGGCTCCGCCTCGGGCTCGGCCTGCGGCGCCTCGCTCGCGCCCTCGGGCAGCCGGTCGGTCTCGACGGCGGTGGTCACGTAGAGGCGGTCCCCCCAGACGATGGGGGTGGAGATGCCGAGGCCCGGGAGCTCCACCCGCCACCGCACGTTCTCCTTCTCGCCCCAGCTGGTGGGCGCGCCGCCCGCCGGGGCGATGCCGTTGCGCTCGGGCCCGCGCCAGGCGGGCCAGTTGTCGCCCTCCGCGTGGTGTCCCTCCATGGGGACCGCGGCGCTGGCAGCAGCGGGGAGAGCGAGGAGGGCGAGGGCCAGGAGGGACGGGCGGGGAAGGGCTCGGGTCATGGTTCCGTGCGGCGCGCGGGGGTGCGGGAATGGACGGCCAGAAGCGTAGCACCGGAACCCCGGGACGACCCTCCAGCGGGGCCGCGCCGGCGCCCTCCTCACGTACCTCTCACCGAGCCCCCGCTGGCCACGGCGGCGCGCCCCCACCCGGCGCCATCCCGCGGCGGGGCCCAGGCGCATGGGCCCCGACGGATGGCGCCCGACGCATGGGGCCGGACCGGGCCCGCGATCAGCGGGGCAGGGCCCAGATGTTCCGGTAGCGCACCGGGTGGCCGTGGTCCTGGAGCATGAGCGGCCCGTACCCGGGCTCGTCGCCCGACATCGCCGCCGCCGTCGTGCCGTCCACCTCGACGTCGTCGTGGATCAGGATCCCGTTGTGCCAGACCGACATGCGGACGTTCTCGGCCTTGGCGCCGTCCGGGCCGCGCCGCGGGGAGCGGAACTCGATGTCGTAGCTCTGCCACTCCCCCGCCGGCTTGCAGGCGTCCACCCGGGCGACGTGCTTGCCGTAGATGCCGCCGCAGTCGCCGCTGCGCAGCTTCAGGCCGAGGGAGTCGAGCACCTGCACCTCGTACCGGCCCTGCACGTAGACGCCGCTGTTCCCCCGGTCCTGCCAGCCGTTGGTCGAGGGGGTCTCGGGGACCATGAACTCCACGTGCAGGAGGAAGTCCCCGCCGAGCTGGGCGCGCGTGAACAGGTTCCCCGTCCCCCGCTTCACCTCCATGTAGCCGGGCACGCGCCGGTACGTCACGTCCGCGGGCGCCTCACCGTCCTCGGGCTCGCCCGCCACGAGGGCGTCGACGCGCGGCCCCTCCACGCGCCAGCGGGCCGCCGAGCCGTCGGCGTGCCGCCATCCGGCGAGCGCCCGCGAGGGGCGGCGGTCCCGCACGTCGAGCAGCACGACGGCGCCGTCCGGCGCCGGCACGGAGACGGTCTCCCCGCCGATGGCCCACTCGATCCCGCCGATCAGGTGCTCCTGGAACGCCGGGTTGGTCCACACGTCCTCGCGGTGGCCGAGGGCCGTGTAGAACATCCGCCCCTGGCCGAAGTCCTTGCACCACGCGTTGGCGTAGTCGCGGTCCACCCGCTTGCCGCGGGCGACGTCGGTCGCCCCTGTGTCGAGCGAGAGCAGCACGTGGTTGGGGTGCCGGCGCCACCACTTGAACTGGTAGATCTCGTCCGTGAGGGCCCAGCTCTCGCCCAGGTGCCGGGTCGCCGGGTGCGCCGCGTCCTCCACCGACATCGTCACCTCCTCGTGCCAGGGGTGCCCGTCGAACGCGCCGCCCACCAGGCCCATGTAGTCGGCGAACTGGTAGAAGGTGTCGGTGGCGCAGTGGACCCCGCAGAAGGCACCGCCGCCGCGGACCCAGTCGATCAGCCCCGCCTTGCCCTCGTCGCTGATGGGCAGGGAACCCGTCGTGTAGAAGAGCACCGCGTCGTAGCGCGCGAGGTTCTCCGGGGTGACGTCGCCGCAGTCCTGGGTGCAGTCGACCACCAGCCGGCCGGCCGCCGCCTCCTGCAGGACCCGCTCCGCGTGGGCCAGCTCACCGGGCGCGGGCCGCCGCACCACCGAGTGCACGAAGCCAGCGGAGTGGGTCAGGAAGAGCAGCCGGGGCGGCCCGTCCTCGGCGCCGCCGGGGCTCGAGGGAGCAGGGCCGCTGGAGGCCGCGCTGGAGAGGGCGAGCAGGAGGAGCGCAGGGGTGCTGACCATGGTGGGAGTCTGAGGGGCTCGAGGAGGGGCCAGGGGTGTCCGATCCGTGTCCCGGGACGAGAGCGCGGCCTCGCCGCGCGCCCTTGGGAGCAGGATCGCCCGTTCACGGTAGGGTTGAGCGATGGGATCCGGAAGCCCGCGGCCCGCCGGCGCCACGGACCGCCCCGCCGAACCCCGAGCGCCGTCGCCTGCCATGAACGCCTTCCGCCACGCCCTCACCAGCGCCGCCCTGGCGGCCGCCCTGCTGACCTCGGGCGCCGCGGCCCAGACCATCGACTTCGAGACCCTCCCCGACGGCACGGCGACCACGGACCTCCAGTTCATCTCGAACGAGTACGAGGCCCCCCCCTTCGGCGTCCGCTTCGAGATCGTCGACCGCGTGACGGGCGCCTTCATCAAATTCCCGCAGATCGCCAAGGTCGGCCTGCCCCGGACCGCCTTCGCCGGCTGCCCGAACAACACCGGCGCGGACACGCCGGTCCAGAACGCGGGCGTGTGCGAATCGTTCCTGACCGACGACGGCGCCCTGGGCGCCGTCGGCAACCTCCGCATCGTCTACACGACGCCCGTGGCCCGCGCCTCGTCGGTCCTCCTCGACGTGGACGCCTACAGCGGCACCTACGAGGAGTGGACCGTCCTGGCCTTCGACGCGGCGGGTGCGGTGATCGACTCCGACATCGTCCAGCACTCGACCGCCTCGCCCTGCGGCGGGTACCCCGGCAACGGCATGGCGGACCCGTGGTCCGTGGAGTCGCCCACGGGCCTCCCCGAGATCGCCTCCATCGAGATCGCCTTCACCGGCACCGCGCCGGTGAGCCAGGTCGGGGTCGCCTTCGACAACTTCACCCCCTCCGAGGCGGGGATCGGGACGCCCTTCACCGGCTGCACGCCCGTGGCGAACTCCACCGGGTTCCCCGCGCTCCTCTTCGCCACCGGCAGCCCCGCGATCGTCGACAACCAGCTGCGGGTCCGCGCCCAGGGCCTCCCGCCGAACTCCATCGGCTACTTCCTCGCGAGCCGCACCCTGGGCAACACCCCCACGGCCGGCGGGTTCCAGGGCACGCTCTGCCTCGGCGGCTCCATCGGGCGCCTCTCGGGTCCGGGCCAGGTTCAGAGCGGCGGCACGTGCGGGCTGTTCGACCTCACCATGGACCTGAACCTCGTCCCACAGCCCACCGGCTTCGTCGCCGTCCAGCCCGGGGAGACCTGGAGCTTCCAGTGCTGGTACCGCGACGCGAATCCCGGGCCGACCGCGAATTTTAGCGACGCGGTGAGCGTGGTGTTCTTCTAGAACACTCGCTCCGCCGTGACCGACGCCACCGCACCCACCACCCGGGACTTCCCCCTCTGCGCCAGCTGCGGCGCCGCGCCCACCTCTCGCAAGGAGGAGTCCTGCCGCTTCTGCGGCGCCGTCCTGCCGTGGGCGGACTTCGACCTCCGCTCGCGCCGGCGCCTGATCCTCGACTCGGTCCCCGAGTCCACCATGGACGCCGCCCTCCAGCGGGTCGAGGCGTCGGGGGCCTTCCGGGGCGCGCGGACGGAGCGGCGCCGGATCGGTCGCCGGCTGCGAGAGTACAGGGAGCGCCGGCGTGCCGCAGCGGCCCAGGGCAATGACGCCCACGGCTCGAGGGTGCTCGCCACGG
>JASFWR010000228.1:0-6210 GCA_050049155.1 Planctomycetota bacterium
GGGGAAGTGCCGCTGGTCGTAGCGCGGCGCGCCCCCGGGGCTCCGCGGGACCACCCACATCTGGAGCAGGTGCAGGGGCTCCGTCTCCGACGCGTTGAACTCGCTGTGGGTGACGCCCGCGCCGGCCGACATGAACTGCACGTCGCCCGGGCGGATGACGGACCCGTTGCCCATGCTGTCCTCGTGCCGGAGCTCCCCCTCCAGGACGACGGTCACGATCTCCATGTCCCGGTGGGGGTGCGGGGGGAAGCCGCCGCCCACCTGGATGCGGTCCTGGTTGAGCACGCGCAGGCTGCCCCACTGCACGTACTCGGGGTCGAAGTAGCTCGCGAACGAGAAGGTGTGGCGGGCGTCGAGCCAGCCGTGGTCGGCGTGGCCTCGATCGGCGGAGCGGCGCAGCGTGATCATGGCGCCCCTCTTAGGCCGTCAACGTCCCGAGTCAACGGTGAGGGTGACGGCCCCGTCGGCCGAGATCTCGATGGGCTCGAGGGGACGCCACGCCCCCGCGTCCTCCGGCGCCGGCTGCGGGCGCACGGGTCCGACGCTCGGACCGCGCCCCGAGGGGCGGTACCGCCCCTTCGTCTCGAGCGTGGGGGGGAGGTGCAGGCGGAGGGCGCCCCCCGGGTCCGAGCGGAGCTCGAAGGGGCCGTAGAAGCCGTAGGAGTTGGTCCAGCCCCGTGACCGTGCCCCCTCGGGGCGGGCCATCGGCCGGGGCGCGAGGGGGAGGAAGCTCAGCTCGAAGGGGCGCCCGGGCTCGGGGGCGACGAAGTCGACGAGGTGGGCCTCGAGGTCCGGGAAGCTGAGGGTCGTCCGCCCGGCGTCGAGCGACACCATGGCGCCGAAGATCTGGACGGGCGGCGCACCCTCGGGGATCAGCGGCGCCGAGAGGACCGAGAGGGTGGCCCGGCTCGGGACCGGCACCGCCTCGAACACGGCGTGCCCCGCGTTCTCCAGCGTTCGGGTCTCGAGCATGGGCAGGCCAGGCGGCGGACTCCCTGGTAGCGGGGTCCCCTGCACCCGGGCGGCGTCGGTGGAGCCAGGCGCGCCCTGCCAGTGGAGCGACACGGAGAGGTGACCTCCACGGCCCGCGAGGCCCGGGAACTCGACGCGGAGCGGCCGGCCGCGGACGAGCCGGCACAGGGCCTCCTCGCCATCGGACACGAGGTCGAGGTCGAAGCCCTGGCGGGCGTACCCCTCGGCGGAGACGAGGAGCTCCTCCGCGTCGTCGGCTCCACCCGCTCCCGCGAGGTGGTCCAGCTCGACCCGCAGAACCGGGTCGGCCTCGGCGGCCGTCAGGTCGCCTCGCACGGAGCGCAGGCCCCGGCGGTGCTCGTAGCTCGCCGTCTCGCCGCTGGCCAGCCCCTCGATCACGAGCCGCACCCTGAAGCCGGGCGGGGCCTCCTCCCCGTCGGGCCGCCCCGGACCGTTCCGGGCCAGGACGCTGCGTCCCCCCTCCGCCGTCGGGGGCACGGCCGACGTGGGGGAGGTGAAGCCGGTCTCGGCGACGTCGGTACGGTCGCCCACGCGCTCCACCGACTCCTCGCGCGGTGGCGAGGGCGGGTCGAGGAAGAGGAGCGCGACGACGAGGCAGAGCAGGCCGCAGGCGAGCGCCGCTGATCTTCGAACAGGTCTCACGGGACCGGCGCAGCGGCCTCCCAACGCATGGTCGCACTGTACCGTCGACGCGGACCTCCGCGCCCGGTCACGGGACGAGCTCCGCCAGGAGCTCCCTCCAGGCCCGGGTCTCTCGCTCGGGCGACGCGAGGTGCGCCTGCTCGGTGGAGCGGCGCACCAGCGCCCCGTGGAACGCGGCGTCCCCCTCGACCCTCTCCATCAGGCGGGCCAGGTCTGCGGCGTCGCCCGGCGCGAAGAGGCCTGGGTGGTCGTCCCCCAGGAGGCCGGTGTTCCCAGGGACCCGGGTGGCGAGGATCGGGCACCCCTGGCCGAGGGCCTCGGTCACGACGTTCGCGCCGCCCTCGCTCCTCGACGGGATCACCACGGCGGCCGCGCGGGCGAGGAGCTCCAGGGCCTCGGCGCGCGGCACGGGCCCGCGCCACTCGTAGCGCGGGTTGCTCGCGGACTCCCTCCGGACACGCTCCGTGAGCGCCTCGTCCAGCCCGGCGCCCACGTGGACGACCCTCGCCCCGGAGCTCCCCGGCAGGAGCCGCGTCGCCGCCGCGGGCAGGAGCGGGTCCTTGACCGCCCGGACGTTGGCGACGACCGCGAACAGCGTCCGCGGGCCGTCGGGGGCGGCGCCGCTCCTCCGCGGCGCGGAGGACTGATGGATCACCCGCGCGCGGCCGACCTGCGCGGGCGTCAGCGCCGCCAGGGCGGCCTCCTGGAGAACCACGATCCGGTCGGCGCGGTCCAGCAGGGGTTGGGCAGCGGCGAGGTCCTCGTAGATGTCCGTCCCCGAGCAGGCGACCACGAGGCGCGCCTTGGGATGGAGGTCCATGAGGCGCTCCACCTCGGGTCTCGTCCGGACCGCGTGGAGCGCGACGACGAGGTGCACGGGGCCCCCGCGGTGGCTGGGCGCCCGCCGGACGCTCCAGCCCTCCGCGCGGAGGATCCGTGCCCACCGGAGGGCCGTGGTGCGGTTGCCGCCGATGGAGCCCGGCGGGCGAGAGAGGAGAGCGGTGAGCATGACGCGCCACCGGAGCAGACCGTTCGCGGAGACCGATGTCGAGGATGGTCTGCTGTGGTGACCCTTCGATGGAGCCCGCGAAAGCTACGGGATCCCCAGTCGCAACCTCGGACATTCCGCAGGGTATCCCCGGGGCTCGCCGCGTTCGCGAGGCTCCCTCCGGGACGGCGTTCCCGGGGAGAGTCCGCGCGGCCTGCCCGCGAGCGCCGCGATCGCTCTAATGGGTCCGTGCCGACCCGTCGGTCTTCGAGCCTGCCACTCCCCTGAGCCATTCCTTCGAAGCCATGTTCACCCCCCTCAAGTTCCTCACCCCGGTCCTCCTTCTCACGGCCTGCGCCGGCATGAACCCCATGGGCGACGAGACCACCGTCGTCTGCACGACCGACGACCAGCGGTCCCTGAGGGTCACCGAGATGCTCGACCGCTACGCCACTGGCGACCTCAGCTTCGCGGACGAGGTGTTCGCCGAGGGCGTCCAGTTCTACTGGTCCACCCGCGAGTCCTCCTTCGGCGTGGACGAGTGGCGCGAGGGCATCACGGCCCAGCACTCCGTGTTCAAGGACATCCGCATGGTCGACCGTCAGATCACCACCGGGACCTATCCCGACGGCACCACCTGGACCACCGTCTGGGCGGAGTGGGTCGGCATGAACAGCTCGACCGGCGAGGAATCCAAGTACCTGCTCCACCTCGCGTACGAGTGGGACGGCGAGAGGATCGCCGCGGAGTACGGCTTCTTCGATCGCGGTCGTTACGAGGCCGAGATGGCCGCGGCCACGGGGCAGTGAACCCGGCGCGCCCTTGACTCCCCATCGATCCGACCTCGACGCGCGGCCCTGCGCTCCGCCCGAGCCCGCCCGGGGCCCTGGGCGGGCGCGCGGCCGCGCCCTCCTCGGCGCATGGCCAGGCGACGGGGCGGCGGCTCCGGTGGCCCCCCTGGAGGGCACGCGCCCTTGAGCGCCTCCGGGCTGTGGGGAGGCTCGCTGGCGGCGAGCACGCTCCTCGTCGTCGCCGGTGCCGCCGGTCAGGACGCGGAGCGCCGGGCCGAGCCCGACCCCGCCCTCGCGCGCGCGACGCGCGCCCTCGACGCGGCGGCGGACAGCTGGAGCGAGGAGCAGCGCTGCGTGTCGTGCCACTCGAACGGCCTGGCCCTCGTGGCCCAGCCGAGCGTCCACGGGGAGGGGGAGGCGCTGCGGAGGACGCGGGGCTTCGCGGCGGAGTACCTCTCCCGGTACGCGGTGGAGGGGGAGGCCCCCAGGGGACAGCGCGGTAGCACCACCGGCGTGGTGGCGACCACCGCGTTCCTCGCCATGAGCGACGCCCGCAGCGCCGACGAGGTCCACGCGGTGACCCGTGCGGGGCTGGACCGCGCCTGGGAGGCGCTCGACCCGAGCGGGACCTGGGAGGGCTGGCTGCAGTGCAACTGGCCTCCCTTCGAGGTGGACACCGCCTTCGCACCCGCGCTCTTGCTGGTGGCCCTTGGCGAGCTGCGCGGGCGCTTCGGGGAGGAGGCGCTCCGGCCCGCGGACCGGGAGGGGGCCGCGGCGCTCCAGGCCTGGCTCCGGGAGCACGGGCCGGCGGGGCTCCACGATCGGGCCATGCGGCTGTGGGCCGGGGTGCACTGGCCGGAGGTGGCCGGGCCGAAGGACCTCGCCGCGTGGCGAGCGGAGCTCGAGGGCGCCCAGCGGGAGGACGGGGGCTGGTCCATGGAGGCGCTCTCGACCCCGGAGTGGAAGCGTGACGGCGGGCAGCCCCAGGCGAGCACGAGCGGCGCCTACGCGACGGCCTTCGCCCTCCACACCCTTCTCCGCGTCGGCGAGGACCCCCGGAGCGACCGCGTCCGTCGCGGCCGGGCGTGGCTGCTTCGCCACCAGTCCGAGGACGGCGGCTGGCGGGACCGCTCGCCGCGGCGGGACGGGAGGCACTACATCGGCAGGGCGGCCACGGCCTTCGCGGTCATGGTCCTGGCCGAGACCGCCGACGCGAGCCGTCCTCGGTGAGTGACCGCCCGCGAGTGCGCCCCCAAAGGGGGACGCCCGCGTCCGCTCCGAGGAGCGGACGCGGGCGTCCGTGGGCCTTCGAGGGCGGCGCGGGCCGCTCCGGCCTCAGTCGAAGGTCAGGCGCATCGCGCTCGAGAAGTTCGAGACCGGGAAGCCGAAGACCGAGTCGCGGTACCAGTACTGGAAGTACCGCGTGTCCCCAGGCATCACGGCCTCCGTCCCCATGGGGGTCGGGAACGCCGTGAGATCGGGGGAGAAGGACACCTCGCCGGTGCTCCCCGAGTTCAGGACGTAGCCGAGGAATCGGCCGACGGTCGGGCCCGCGATGCAGAGGTCACCGAAGCTCCCGCCGGGGTTGGTGATCAGGTTCGCGTCCATCGAGGTGATCGCGTACCCGGTCGAGCTCAGGGGGAGGTTGGTGACCTCGATCGTCAGGTCGTTGTCCGCCACGGTGCTGCTGCCGGAGATGTCGAGCGCGGCGCCGACTCCCAGGGAGTTGACCGCGCCGGGGCAGATGGTCGAGCCGAAGCTGTCGCCGAGGCCGCCGACGATGACGAGGGCGTAGTCCGCGTCGACGGCGGGCGTCTCCACGTGGCTGTCCTGGACGATCGCGTTGGCGGTGACCTCCACCTGCCACTCACCCGCGGTCGGGTTCTGGACGAACACGTTCTCGATGGAGTTCGTGTTGTCCTGGGAGCCGCCCGGGGTCGACCAGCGACCGTTCTCGAGGTTGTGGTTGCCCCAGTACTGGGTGCCCGTCGGGGAGGTGACGCGCAGGGACAGGTTGTTCACGAGGTGCGACGACGCCGACGGGTTGCCCGCGGGCTCGTTCCAGTTCAGGCAGACCTTGAGGGCCGCCTCGCCGGGCTCCACGTCGATCGAGTAGGACTGCGTCTCACCCTGGGTGATGACCTGCGTCTCGTCGATGATGTAGGTCTTGTTCCGGTTGTCGTACATGTCCTGCAGGTTGGGGAAGCCCCAGCCCTGGTGCTCGCGACGGTTGTCGGAGCTCGACGCGGAGAAGTTGTACTGGCGGGCGTTGACCACCTGCAGCGCCTTGAGGGTCGTGAAGTGCGGCCGGTTCTCGTGGGAGGTGCCGCCGGGGACCCGCAGGGCCTGACCGAAGCCGCCAATGCCCGGCAGGACCTCGTCGGTGAACATCTGGATCGCGATGACGTTGTGCCCCGCGACGATCGGCGTGGCGCCCGAGGTGCCGCCGAAGTTGCTGTACCAGTTGCCCGACGAGTAGCCGCTGCTCCCGGTCCGGTCCGAGGTGCCGATGCTGTCGTAGTAGGCGCAGAGGGTCGGCTTGATGCGTCCGTCGGAGGCCGGCCCGATGCTCGCGCCGCCCGCGGCCCAGGAGTCGTCGCCCGGGTTGCTGTTGTTGTTGTGGCGGACGCCGCCGATGGAGAAGACGTTCTTCGCCCACGCCTGCGGGCGCGAGTCCTGGTTCCCCGCGTTCGACTGGCTCTGGGTCCAGGCGATGTCGTGGTCGAAGACGATGTCGTCCGACTCGGCGGAGGTGGAGGTGTAGAAGAAGGTCCGCGCGCCGCCCCACGAGGCCGT
>JASFWR010000229.1:0-6205 GCA_050049155.1 Planctomycetota bacterium
CCGGAGCGAGGGTGTTGGGCTGGTTGCCCTGCACCGACGCGATGACCTTCAGACCGTCGAGGGCGCAGACGTTGCCGCCACCGGCCTGGCAGCCGAAGGGCGGGGGCGCGTTGCGCAGGGTGCCGTCCAGGGCGTGGCCGATGTGCATGTCGGTCACCGTGCTGATCAGCGGGGAGCGGACCAGGAGGTCCTCGAGGCTGCTGTCCTTGGTGAGGGTGAACACGCCGGCGGAGCCGCCGTTGACCGTGCACTCGCCCGGGTTGAGGAGCGGGCGGATCGTCGGGTTCTGGGTGACGTTCTGGTCGTAGGGGAACCGGGACTCACCGGCCAGCGGGTAGGGCTGGGACGAGACCGGGTTGCCGGTGGACTGGCCGAAGCCGTTGAGGTCGAGCACCGAGAGGCCGGGGCTCGCGCCGCCTCGGGCCACGTAGATGACGTCGGGCGCAACGGGCGCGTTCACGATGCCCGGGCCCTCGCCCGTCTCGAAGAACGTCGTGGCGCCGAGGGTGTTCACGTTCGGGCCGGTGGTGCCGGGGCCCGTCACGACCGAGCTGAAGTCCTCGATCTGCTGGGTGGCCAGGTTGATGTCCACCCGCGAGAAGGTGCCGCAGGTCAGGAACTCGGGGCCCTGACCGGGGAACGCGAAGCCCGGGACGAGGTTGTACTCCGACAGGTCGAAGGGGCTCACCGGGAGGCAGGTGAACGGCATCGTCGTGATCGACGTCTGCGGCCCGAAGGTGATCTGGAACGCCGAGGAGAGCGAGGGCGGGTTCACGCCGGCGATGACGCCGACCGAGTAGGGCTGCACCGGCTCGGTGAAGCTGACGCGGATCGGCGTCTGCGGGTCCACGTCGATCTCGCCGTTGCCGGGGGTGATCAGCGGACCGGAGGCGGGGGGCGGCGCCGTGATCACCTCGGGGGCCAGCTCGTCGACGCCCACCGTGGTGGACGCCATCACCTGGTCGCGGAGGGACTCACCGTTGGCGGCCTTCAGGGCGTTGGTGGCCGTGAAGCGGATCTGCACGCCGGAGGGGAGGATCTCCAGGCTCGTGAGGTCGTTGTCCGTGTCGGCGATGAAGACGATCGTCTTGTCGGAGATCAGCTCCGCCGCGTTCGGGATGAAGGAGTTCACCCCCGGGAAGCCGTTGGCCTCGGGCACGAGGGCCTCGAGGAAGCCCGGGTTGGCGGGGTCCTCCTGGACCCACTGCTGCAGGGTCAGCTGCGGCGGGGAGCCGGTGGCGGGACCCACGAGCGTCTTGCCCCCGACGAAGACCCGGCCGCTGGCCGGCAGCGATGCGCCGCTGAAGGGGTCGATGGTCGTGACGCTCACCGCCCCCGAGAGGGTCGGGCTGGACGGGCTCGGGTTGACCACCGAGAACGGGTCCAGCACCTGGGTGAAGTTGGCGTAGAGGTAGTGGTTGCCGGGCTGCCCGTTGGGCAGCGTGGTCGTCGGCTCCTGGAAGGTGGTGGGGAGAATCGGGTTGCTCCGCGACACGTTGGCGACGATGTCGTCCATGGTGCGGATGGCCACGACCTGGCCCGTGGGGACCCCCGTCGAGTCGAGCTCGTTGACCCGGTGCGGGAGCAGCTGGCCGAAGCCGCTGCCCACCTCGTTGAGCCGGAGCTGAGCGCCCGAGCCGGCGACGCCGTCCTTGGAGGCCTGCCCGCCGCCGCAGCCAGCGACGAGGGCGGAGACGGCAAGACCCGTGGCGAGCGTGCGCACGATCGACGCGGAGTCGGTCGAGGCAGCGTGGTGGAGTTCTTCGCGCATGAAGAGCATCGGGGGGAGTTGTCGTCGACCGGCGGACACGCCGGCGACTGCGGCCCGTGGGCCGCGGAGGTCGAGATGAGGGACCGCCCTCCAGGCGCACCATGGGTGCTCCCGGTGGGAGGTGGAGAGCTGGGGCTCGCGCGGGCGACGCCGACGACCGACGACCCCTCCGCCCGGGTCGGGCGGAGGCGGCGCGGGTCCCGCCACCCGCGACCTCCTAAAGGGGGCCCGTGGGTGCCGGTTACGAACGGCCTGCGCGAATTGAAAGGAGCGGGGGGGACGCGCTCCGCCGACGGGGCGGGGCACGCTGGGTGTGCGGCATCGGCCCGCGAGGGGTCGGGGAGCGGCACCGCCGGGACGGGAACGCACACCCGAGACCCCCGAAACCGGGCTCGGACCGGCCCCGAGTCTGGGGATGCAGGGGGGTGGTGTCAAGGTGAGCCCCGCCCTGTCGGGGCCTTCCCTCCAGCTCCCGCCGGGTCCGCTCATCGGGCCGCCCGGAGCGCCCCTTCGCTTGCGGAGTCCGAGCCGCTATCCTCCCCACGATGGAACACGGGGGATCCGACGAGGGGCAGGCGCTGGACGCGGCCGGGGCCGATCTCGGCCAGGCCGGTGGGACCGGCGAGGCCGGATCACCCGGGTCCGCTGGCGCATCGGGCGACCACGTGTTCAACCCCGCCGCGCTGGAGGGCCTGGGGACCCCGGGGGACACCGCGCCCGAGCGGGTCACGGAGGTGGGTCTGCGACCCGCTGCCCTCTCCGAGTTCGTGGGCCAGGGCGCCGTGGTGGAGAACCTCCGCGTGCACCTGGACGCGGCCATGAAGCGCAAGGAGCCCCCCGACCACGTCCTGTTCAGCGGCCCCCCCGGCCTCGGAAAGACCAGCCTCGCCCGGATCATGGCGGGCGAGCTCGGCACCAGCCTGCAGCCCACGTCCGGGCCAGCCCTGGACAAGCCCCGCGACCTGGTGGGGCTCCTCACGAGCCTGAAGCGCGGCGACGTCCTCTTCATCGACGAGATCCACCGCCTCCCGATCGCCGTGGAGGAGTACCTCTACACCGCCATGGAGGACTTCCGGGTGGAGATGACCCTCGACAGCGGCCCCCACGCGCGGATCCTCCCCATCGAGCTGGAGCCGTTCACCCTCGTGGGCGCCACCACCCGGGAGGGGCTCCTCTCGGCCCCGTTCAGGGCTCGCTTCGGCCTCTCGCTCCGGCTGGACCCCTACCCGGCGGCCGAGCTGGAGCAGATCGTGCGCCGGGCCGCGCGCATCCTCGGGGTCCCCCTCGAGGACCGCGCCGCGTCGATCCTGGCGGAGCGCAGCCGCGGGACCCCGCGGATCGCGGGCCGGTTCCTGAAGCGGGCGAGGGATCGGGCGCAGGTGGACGGTGACCGGCCCATCGACGCGACCCTGGCCGAGGAGACCCTGGCCAGCATCGGCGTGGACGCCCACGGCCTCGAGGAGATGGACCGGCGCATCCTGCGCTGCCTCGCCGACCACGCGCCGCAGCCCGCCGCCCTCAAGACCATCGCCGCGGTCATCGGGGAGATGGAGGACACCATCGAGGACGTCTTCGAGCCTCACCTGCTCCGCTCCGGCTTCCTCCGGAAGACGCCGAGGGGACGCGTCATCACCCACGAGGGCATGCGGCTCATCGGCGTCGAGCCCCCCACCGAGGGCGACCCCGCGTCGGACCGAGGCCCCGAGCAGGGCGGGCTGCCCTTCGAGGCTTGACGCCGGCGGACGGCAGCCCTCGCTGCGCTCGGCGCCCCCGGGGCGGCGGGAGCATGCTCCTCGGGGGCGCCGCGCTGCTCACCCTCGCGGGGTGGGGCTGCGCCCCGAGCCCGCCGTCCCGCGCGACCGCGCACGACGTCCCGCGCCCGGCCGGAGAGGCTGCGGCCCCCGCCCCGCCGACGCCGATCCCGGCCAGCGCCCCAGGCGCCGCCGCGGCCCGGCTCCCTGAGGAGGTGACCGTCACCCTCGAGGCCCACCGGGGTGCCAGCGAGCTGCGCTGGGTCGACCGCGAGGGGCGCGCCCACCTGGCGGAGGCCATCGGCGCGGGGGTGTCCGTCGACGGCGGCTCGCTCACCCCGACCGCGTCCGCCGCCGGGCCCGTTCGCATCGGCGACCGTGTCTACCCCGGCGTCCTCGAGCTGGTCGGCTCCAAGGGCAGCGGCCTGGAGGTCCGCGTGCGCCTCGGCCTGGAGGCCTACGTGGAGGGCGTGGTCGCGTCGGAGACCTCCATCTGGTCCGCGGCGTCCGCCGAACTCGAGGCCCAGGCCATCGCGGCCCGGACCTACGCCGCCGCGACCCTCGAGCAGCGCGCGGCGGCCCGGGTGCCCGTGCAGCTCACCGACGGCGTCATGGACCAGGCGTTCCGCGGCCAGCACGTCCCGGGCACGTCCGCTCGCGCCCGCCAGTCCGCCGCCCGGCTCGCCGCCGCCGTGCGCGACACCCGCGGCGTCGTCCTCCTCCGCGGGACGGAGCTCGAGGAGGCGCGCTACCACGCGTGCTGCGGCGGGCACACCAGCGACTTCGAGGACGTCTTCCCCAGGGAGGTCCGCGAGCGCGGGGCCCGGGGCCCCGCCGGGACCTCGTGCGCGCCCTGCGTCCGCCGCGCCGCGGCGGAGTCGGCCGCGGGCGGCCCCGATCAAGCGCGTCCCCTCGGCTGGATCGAGGAGCTCTCGCCGGCGACCCTGGACCGGGTGGGCCGGGCCTTCGGGCTCGGCGGAGCGCCCCGCCGGATCGGCCCGTCGCGCACGGACGCCGGCGGCCGCTGGATCGACCTGGCCCTCGAGTCCTCGAGCGGCGCCGTGAAGCGGGTCCCCTTCGAGGCCTTCCGGAAGGCGGTGGGGTACGGCGTCCTCCGCAGCGGCGCCCTCGTGGCCACGGTCCCACACCCGAGCGACCCCCTGCTCGGCGGGGGCTGGCGCGTCCAGGGCCGCGGCCGCGGGCACGGCGTGGGCCTCTGCCAGGAGGGCGCCCGCGACCTCGCGCGCGCGGGCTGGTCCGCACGCTCGATCCTCGCCCACTACTATCCCGGCGCGACCCTCTCCGGGGGCGCCGCGCCCGCCGAGGCGGCCGCGGACCTCCGCTCCCGATGACCGCGTCCCCGATGGACCCCGACGACACCGCCCCCCGGCCCACTGGCGCCGCGCCCGAGGAGCCCCGCGGCTCCCTCCCCTCGTCCCGGCGCGGGGGCTTCGCCTTCGAGGTGGAGGCCACGGCGCCGGACGACCCCGGCGCGGTCCGCGCGCGGGTAGGGCGCTTCACGACGCCCCACGGGGACGTGCCCACCCCGGCGTTCATGCCCGTGGGCACCCGCGGGACCATCAAGGGGGTCCTGCCCAGGGACATCGGCGAGGTCGGGTCCACCATGATCCTCGCCAACACGCTCCACCTCCACCTGCGCCCCGGCGAGGACACCGTGGCGGCCCTGGGTGGGCTCCACCGCTTCATGTCGTGGGAGGGACCGATCCTCACCGACTCCGGCGGCTACCAGGTGTTCAGCATGGCGGACATCTCGACCCTCGACGACGACGGCGTGACCTTCAAGTCCATCGTCGACGGGGACCGCATCCGCCTCACGCCGGAGCGGGCGATCCAGATCCAGCAGCGGCTCGGGCCGGACGTCTACATGGCGTTCGACCACTGCCCCGCCGACCCCAACGACCGCGCCGCGGTGCGCGCCGCCACGGACCGGACCCACCGCTGGCTCGACCGGTGCGTGGCGGTCCACGACGACGCGGGCGGCGTCGAGGGCTCCGGGCAGGCGCTCTTCGGGATCGTCCAGGGCGGCGCCTTCGAGGACCTGCGGCGCGCCAGCG
Source organism: Planctomycetota bacterium (assembly GCA_050049155.1). Classification (GTDB taxonomy): domain Bacteria; phylum Planctomycetota; class UBA1135; order UBA1135; genus Saltatorellus. The sequence continues at coordinate 5,598 of JASFWR010000229.1, forward strand.
TCGAGGCCGTGGCGGCCCACGGGCTCGTGGGCAATGCCATCGGCGGCGTGAGCGTCGGCGAGGACCGCGAGGCCATGCGGGTCGCCGTGGAGGCGGCGGCGCCGGCCCTCCCCGCCGACCGGCCCCGCTACCTCATGGGGGTCGGCACCCCGCGCGACTTCTTCGACGCCATCGCCGCCGGGGTCGACCTGTTCGACTGCGTCACCCCCACCCGCCACGGCCGCACCCACCAGGTGTGGACCAGCCGCGGCCGGATCAACCTGCGCAACGCCGGCTGGAAGGACGTGGAGGCGCCGCTGGACCCGGTCTTCCGGGCGCCCCACGTGGCGGACGTCCCCGTGGGCGTCCTCCGCCACCTCTGCCTCTCCAACGAGATGCTCGGGGCGACCTACCTGTCGCTCCACAACCTGCACCTGTTCCACGAGCTCATGCGGATGATCCGCGAGGCCATCCCCAAGGGCGAGCTCACGGCCCTGCGGGACCACTGGGTGCCCCGGCTGGAGCGCCGGCTCACCCCGGCCGAGTTCGCGGCCGAGGCCTGAGCCCGGCGACGGGGCCCGCCGGACCTATCCCCCGGGATCAGGGGCCCCTGGGATCAGCGGGGCTTG
>JASFWR010000230.1:0-6170 GCA_050049155.1 Planctomycetota bacterium
TCCCCGTCGACGGCGCCCTCGACGCGGACGGCGCGGTCCCGATGACCTCCGTGAAGGACCGCGTCCTGGCGGCGCTCGCCCGCTGACCCCAGGTCCCGGGCTAGAGCGCCCGACGAGCGCCGGTCCCACTGCCCATGAAGCTCTCCCTGCTGCTGATCCCGCTGCTCGCGCTGCCGACGCTGCAGGCGGACGACGACGAGGGCGGCGCCCACGTCTTCCAGCACTCCGACAGCTGCGCCCGCTGCCACGACCGGAGCCCGGACGCCGCCGCCCTCACCCGCCCCGACGGCTCGGACGGGTCGCCCCACGGCCTGTGGAAGGGGACGATGATGGCCCAGTCGTTCCTGGACCCCTACTGGCGCGCGAAGGTCGCCCGGGAGGTCGAGGTCAACGCCGCCACCGACGGCATGGAGCGGGCCGAGGTGGAGGCGCTCTGCCTCCGCTGCCACGCGCCCGCCGCGCACCACCACGACCGGCTGATGGGCCTGCCCATCCGGTCCGTGGCCGACGTCGTCGGCGACGCCGCCGCCCTCGACGGAGTCACCTGCACCGTCTGCCACCGCATGACGGGCGAGGGGCTCGGCGAGCCGTCCACCTTCGAGGGCTTCCCGCCCCACGACCTCGAGGCGCGCCTGTACGGCCCGTACCCCGACCCCGCCGCGGGCCCCATGCGGGTGCACACCGGCTACGAGGTGACGTACGGGGAGCACATGGTCCTCTCGTCGGTGTGCGCCACCTGCCACACCCAGTCCAGCCACTTCGGCGGCGAGGCCTTCCCCGAGCAGTCGCCGTACCTGGAGTGGCGCAACAGCGTCTTCTCCTACGAGGAGGAGGTCACCGAGGACTCCCGGAGCTGCCAGCAGTGCCACATGGAGGACCAGGACGAGCTGCGCATCGCCCACAACCCGGGCGGCTTCGACTTCGGCTTCGTGGACGAGCGACCGGAGGTCCGCGGGCACCGCTTCATGGGCGGCAACGCATTCATGCTCGAGCTCATGGCGGACCACGCCGAGGAGCTGGGGGTGCTGGCGCCCCCCGAGGCGCTCCGGGAGACCGCGGCGCTGACGCGCCGCCAGCTCGCGCGCCGGACCGCGCGCCTGCGCATCGAGGACGAGTCCTACGACGGCGAGTTCCTCGGCTTCACGGTGGCGGTGGAGAACCTCACCGGGCACAAGCTGCCCACCGGGTTCCCCGGCCGCCGCATGTGGATCGAGGTCGTCGTGGAGGGGGACCGCGGGGTGCTCTGGTCCAGCGGCACCGTCGGCGAGGACGGCCGGATCGAGGGGCTCCCCGACCCGCTCCGGGCGCGGCACCGGGAGCGGGTGGGCCCGATCTCCCGCGCGCCGCAGGTCTACGAGCTGGTGGCCCTGGACCCCGAGGGCGAGCCCACCGTGCACCTCTCCCGCATGGCGTCCGCGGGCAAGGACAACCGCCTCCTCCCCAGGGGCTGGCGCCCCGACGGCCCCCACGCGGACCGGACCGCCCCCGCCGGGATCGGCGACGACCCCGACTTCGTGGGCGGCTCCGACCGGACCTTCTACGCGGTCCCCGCCCCCCGCCAGGGCGCCGTGCTGACGGTCCGTGCCCGGCTCCTGTACCAGGCGGTACCGCCCCACTGGGTGGACGACCTGCGGACCTCCGAGGCCGGCGAGGCCGCGGCCTTCGTGCGCCTCTACGACGGGCGTCCCCTGGCGCCGGAGGTCCTGGCCTCCGACCAGATCGTCGTCGGCGACTGAGGTCCCCGCCGCCAGGATCCGCGCCGCCCGTTACGCTCGTCTCCATGACCCTGACCCGCGACGAGGCGTACGAGCTGCTCCGCTCGTGGACCGATTCCGAGGCCCTCATGACCCACGCCCGCGCCGTGGAGGTGGTCATGCGCGCCGCCGCCCACCGCTACGGGGCCGGCGAGGCGGACGAGGAGCGCTTCGGCCTCGCGGGGCTCCTGCACGACGCGGACTACGACCGCTGGCCCGAGGAGCACCCGCGGAAGATCGTCGCCTGGCTCGAGGAGCGGGGCGAGCCCGAGGTCGCCCACGCGGTCAGCGCCCACTACACCAAGTGGGGCGTCCCCCACGAGTCGCTCCTCGACAAGGCGCTGCTGGCCTGCGACGAGCTCACGGGCTTCGTGGGCGCCTGCTGTCTCGTGCGCCCCGAGGGCATCTCGACCCTCACCCCGAAGAGCGTGAAGAAGAAGCTGAAGCAGAAGTCCTTCGCCGCCGGCGTGGAGCGCGACGAGGTGGCCGCCGGCGTCGAGCTGCTCGGCGCCGACCTCACCGAGCACATCCAGTTCATCATCGAAGCCATGAAGCCCCACGCCGAGGAGCTCGGCGTGGCGGGGGAGGCTGCGGGCTGATGGGAGGTCACCAAGATCGAACACGGCGACCCATCCGCCTGGCGGCGGCGATCGTGGTGGTCGGCTTCCTCGCCCTCTCCCGGATCGGAGGCTCGATCGAGGGGGGGCTGGAGGCCGCCCAGGGGGCCATGCGAGAACTGGGGTGGCCCGTCGACGAGCTGTACCTCCTCCGGTGCAGTCGCCAGGCCGGGCTCGTGCCCGCGACCAGACTCGAGGCGACCTACGGCCATCCTGAGCGGGGAGAGCCCTGGGAGATCGAGCTCGCGTGGTCCCCCTTCGGAGGCTGGTCCCTGGCACAGGCCGCGGCCCCCGCGGGGCGCTGACCCCGAGCTCAGCGCGGCTCCGCCGCCGGGCGGACGTCCTCGTGGTTGAGCGTCCCGTCCGCGGCGTGGTGGCGGAAGGCGAGGGTGGGCTCGCCCTCGCGGTATTCGAGGCGGACCTCGAGGAAGCCGCCGCACACGTTCAGGTAGCGGTGGGCGTCGGTCCGGTTCTTCTGGCTGAAGCCGCCGGCGTGCTTGTCGGTGGTCGGGCCGCAGGAGTACTCCCGCACGCCGGTGGCGGGGTCCACCGAGACGTACTGCCAGTGCCGGTCGCCGCAGATGACGTGGGCGTTCGGCTGTGAGGCGAGGAAGGCGCGCAGCTCGTCGCCCTCGTGGCGGAAGGCGGCGTTGGCGTGGTTGTCCCGCTTGTTTGTCCGATCGGGCCCCACCACGGGGGTCGACGACACGAGGATCCGGAAGGTGGCGTCGGAGGCGGCGAAGGTCTCCTTGAACCACGCCTTCTGCTCGGCGCCCCAGATGGACTTCTCCGGCCCGTCCTCCATGCGGTTGGGGCTGCGGAACTCGCGCCCCTCCATGAACCAGACCTCGAGGTCCTTCCCCCACCGCAGGCGCCGGTAGGGCCGCGGCCCCGTGGGCGTCTGCTCGCGATAGATCCCGAGGCCCTCGTCCCAGGTCAGCTCGCCGTACCGCTGCCCCGCCCAGCAGTCGTTCTTGAGCACGTCGTGGTCGTCCGTCATGAACCAGGACGGCACGCGGGTGTGGAAGGTGCGCTGGAGCGGCAGGGCGAAGATACGGTTCCACTTGTAGCGCGCGAGCGCCGCGGACTTCGCGAACGGGCCCGGCTTGTCGTGGTAGAGCACGTCACCCGTGTGGACGAAGAAGTCCGGGTCGAGGCCCAGCATGTGGCCGTAGATGAGGTGCCCGCGGTCGGCGTCGTCCCGCCGGGCGAAGGACTGGCACGCCACCACGGTGAACGTGGCCGGCGCGGGGTCCGTGGCAGCAGGCGCGGTCCGGAAGGCGCCCTCGATCCGGCACGAGGGCGAGCCCTCGCCTCCCGCCTCACCGGCTGCGGGGCGCCCCTCCACCAGCAGCCGGTAGCGGCTCGCGGGGGCCAGCCCCTCGGTGAGCTCGAACTGCCGCGTACAGTCACGGGCCGGGTCGACCGGGACCCACGCGGTGCGCTGGCGCGCGCCGCCGTCCCCCTCCGGCCACCAGGTCACGCGCACCTCGCCCGGCGCCCCCGGCAGGGCGTCGACCATCTCGGCCAGCTCCAGCCCCTCGGGGACCGAGTCCGCCCCCTCGGGCCAGGGCGCCCCCCCGCGGTTCCGCTCCGCCGCGCCGGTGAGCCGGACCCACACGAGGGCGGAGCGGTCCGTGACGTCCCCGATCTTGATCCCGTTGCCCAGGTGCAGGGCGGGCGAGGGGGCGGCCGCGGGCTCTTGCGCGGCGAGGGTGAGGGTCAGGGCGAGGAGGAGGTGCATGGGGTCGTCCGCCCGGCGGCGGTCACTCGGGGTTCGCTCTCCGGATCGTGCTGCCGTCCTCGCGCTCCATGAGCACGAGCTCGCCCGCCGTGTCCTTCAGCGCCTTGAAGAGCGCCTTGTCCGAGCGCTGCAGCATCGGGGCGGTCTCCACCCCCGCCGCGTCGCAGAGGTCGAGGAGCACGCGCCCCTTCTGGAACCGCGGCCGGCCCAGGAGGCGCGCCCCGCTCGGCGGCTCGACCGCCGCCCTGCGCAGCGCCAGGAAGGAGTACGGCAGGCTCCGCAGGTCGATGCGCAGCTCGCGGTGGACCTCGCTCCACTCGCCGGTGGTGTGGACCTCGGCCGGCGGGCGGGCGAAGAGGTGGCACCAGTCCCGCTCGTGCCCCTCGGCGAGCACGCCGCAGTCGCCGCGGTGCACGCAGGGGGCGATCACGTGGTGGTCCGCCAGCAGCGCCCCCCGCAGGGCCGACAGACGCCGCGAGGTGGCCTTGCTGCCCGGCTCGACCCACAGCACGTGGTCCGCCGCCGCCGCGGCCGCCAAGAGCGGCGCCACCTCGGGGTCCTCCAGCTCGTCGAGGACGTGGCTGGCGAGCACGAGGTCGAAGGCCTCCGACGGGAGCTCGCCCGTGGTCTCGACCGCCAGCCCCGGGAACTCGCCGCGCAGGGCCTCCGCGGCGAACTCCCGCGCCCCGGCGTCCCGGTCCAGGAGCACCACCCGCGTCGGCCGGCGCTCGGGCCCCAGGCGCCGGAGCACCGTCCGCGCCGCCACCCCGGTCCCCGTCCCCCAGTCCAGCACCGCGGCAGGGGCAGGGAGCCCGGCGCGGGCCTCCACCTCGTCGAGGACCGCCTCCCACTTCCAGCCGATGCGCGCGGCGAACACCCGGTCGTACAGCTCGAGGGTCCGTCGGTCGGCCCAGTACGCCGTCGCCGCCTCCCCCGGCGCCCGCTCCTCCATCCCCAGCAGCGTGGCTCGGAGGTCGCGCAGGGTCTGCAGGTCCTTCTGGCTGAAATAAGTGCCCATCGGGTGGTGCCTCGAGGCGGACGGACGAAACTAACGTCCCCCCCACGGGGAGTCGCCATGGAACGCGCCCAGTTCGCCGTCGCCGCCCTCAACCAGACCCCGCTCGAGTGGAGCGGGAACCTCCGCCGGTGCGTGGAGGCCGTGGAGGAGGCGCGGACCCGGGGCGCCCGGCTGCTGCTCCTCCCGGAGCTGTGCCTCACGGGCTACGGGTGCGAGGACGCCTTCCACTCCGCGCACGTCGCCGAGCGCGCCTGGTCCTCCCTCGAGGCCCTGCTCCCCCACAGCCGAAGGATGGTGGTGGCCGCGGGCCTCCCGCTGCGCCGGGGCGAGGACCTCTTCAACGCCGCCGCGGTCCTCGTGGACGGCCGGCTCGCCGGGTTCGCCGCCAAGCAGCACCTCGCCGGTGACGGCATCCACTACGAGCCGCGGTGGTTCCGCCCGTGGCCGACAGGCAGCGAGGAGCGCCAGGACGCCCGCGGGCTGCCGACGGTGGACGGCGCGGCCGACGTCCCCATCGGCGAGGTCCTGTTCGACGTGGACGGGCTGCGCTTCGGCTTCGAGATCTGCGAGGACGCCTGGGTGGAGGACCGCCCCGGCGCGCGGCTGGCCGCCCGGGGCGCGCACCTCGTGCTGAACCCGAGCGCCAGCCACTTCGCCTTCGGCAAGCGCGGCGTGCGGGAGGAGCTCATCGAGCAGAGCAGCCGTGAGCTCGGGGTGGCCTACCTCTACGCGAACCTGCTGGGGAACGAGGCGGGCCGGGCCCTCTACGACGGCGCCTCCTACGTGGCGGCCGGCGGCGCGCTCCTCGCCGTGACGCCCCGCTTCAGCTTCCGCGAGGTCCAGGTCACCTCGGCGCCCCTCGGGATCGAGGGCGGGTCGCCGACCGCGGCGCCGGACGAGGGCGGGGACCGCCTGCCCCTGAGGCCGGCGTGGGAGGGCGTGCCCGCCGCGGAGCTCCCCCACGAGGAGTTCACCCGCATGGTCGGGCTCGCCCTGTTCGACTACTGCCGCAAGACGCGGAGCACCGGCTACGTCGT